>JAMIQN010000332.1:0-4932 GCA_035914595.1 Chitinophagaceae bacterium
TTCAAATGGTGCTTGCCAAATGCCGCAATGGCACGGTAGAAAATCAGGGCATCATCCGTAGGTACAAAAAGTGCGGCGGCCGGCTCATGTTCCCGCACCTGCACCGTTAGGCTATCGGCTTCTGCAAACGGTATATAGGGCGGATTGGAAACAATCAGATCGAAGGAGGGAAGGGCATCTTGTGCCGCTGCATCCAGAAAATTGTATGATTCAAAACGAACAGAAGCTGCCAGGCGACGGGCATTTTCGCGGGCCACATCCAGGGCTGCTTCGCTGAGGTCTATCGCCAGCACATCACAGGCCGGCAAGGCCAGGGCCAGGCTGATGGCAATACAACCACTGCCTGTGCCGATATCAAGGACGTGGTGGGGCTGTTCATCCATCAGAATCCAGTGCACCAGCTCCTCCGTTTCCGGTCGGGGTATCAGCACCGCCGGATTCACCTGAAAATCCCTTCCGTAGAAATGAGCAGTGCCGATGGCGTACTGAAGGGGTGTTCCGCGCAGCAGGGTTTCCTTCATTTCATGCAGGGTAGCAGCGAGTTCGGGCGTCAGTTGCCGGTGCTTGTGCTCAAGTCGTTCCAACTTATTCATACCCGTCAGGTAGCGCAGCACTTCATGTGCAATGGCGGCAGCTTCGGCTTCATCATAGATGCTTTGCAGCGCGTTTTTCAGGTCATAGTAGGCAAGTCCGATCTCAGCCATAAGCCTGCGAAATTACCGGTACGCCTTTCCCTCAGCGCCGATTATAGTCAGGCTATTTTTGGATGTTCATGCAGCATCAGGCATTCATGGAGCGCGCCCTCCTTCTGGCGCAAAGGGGCAGTGGTCATGTAAGCCCTAACCCGCTGGTAGGGGCCGTGCTGGTGCACGATGGCCGCATCATCGGCGAAGGCTGGCATGCGGCCTGGGGCCAGAAACATGCAGAGGTAGTCTGCTTCGAAAGTGTCGCCCCTGCGGATAAGTCACTAATTCCGGAAAGCACGCTGTATGTCACGTTGGAGCCTTGTGCGCATCAGGGTAAACAACCGCCCTGCGCTCATCGCATCGTGCAGGAAGGTGTCCGGCGGGTCATTGTGGCGATGGAGGACCCCTATCCTCAGGTGCAGGGCAGAGGTATCGGCATTTTGCGCGAAGCAGGTGTGGAAGTGGAAACCGGTGTCTGTGAGGCAGAAGCCCGCTGGCTTTGTCGTCGTTTTCTGGCGGCTCAGGAAGGGAAGCGGCCTTATGTCATTTTGAAATGGGCGGAAACGCGGGATGGCTTCTTTGCCCCTGCCGACCGCAGCCGAATGCAATTGAGCAATGCTTTTAGCCAAACGCTGGCACACCAATGGCGCAGCCGCGAATCGGCGATTTTGGTGGGATATCGTACGGCCTTGGCTGATAATCCGCAGCTCAATCCAAGAGCCTGGCAGGGGCCGGCACCTTTGCGCATCGCGCTGGACCGCAACCTGCATCTGCCCCTGACGCACCACCTGCTGGATGGCTCCACGCCCACCTGGATTATCAACGAGCAGCATGAAAGCAACGAAGGTGCCGTGCGTTTTGTGCGGCTTGCTTTTGATGAAAATCTGCTGCCGGCACTCCTGGCATTATTGCTTCCCGAAGGCCGCCATTCCTTGTTCGTGGAAGGAGGCGCCACTGTGCACCAACACTTTATTGATGCCGGATTGTGGGATGAAGCCCGCTTGTTTCGAACGCCACAGATGCTGGGCACCGGCCTTCCGGCACCGCAGCTTCGGGAGGCAGTGTGCAGGTTTACAACAGACCTGAGTGGTGATGAACTCAGCATTTTCCAGCCGGCCAATTCAAGCTTCATCTACCCGAAGAATGCCTTGCTTTGAGCCGCAGCACTTCCTTTCCCAGGCCTCTCTCTGAAAGGGACATTAGGTATCGTGCATTGCAATGACCATTGAATTCAGCCAAACTGTTGCATGATCTACCTGCTGCTTGCCATCCTGCTGAATGCCTACATCATCGTCGTGTTCAAGGTGTTTGAGCGCTACGGCGTGGATAATCTGCAGGCGATTGTTGCCAATTACTGGGTCTGTGCCGCCACGGGCAGCGTCTTCATCGGGCATTTCCCCATCGGGGCGCAAAGCCTCTCATATCCCTGGCTGGGCTGGGCCCTGCTGATGGGCGCCGGTTTTATTTCAATTTTCAATCTGATTGCCTACAGCACCATCCGCGACGGCATCACCATCACCACGATTGCCAACAAGCTGAGCCTGGTGATTCCGGTGGCCTTTGCCGTGTGGCTGTATGCAGAAGACCTGAGCCTGCTGAAGGTGGCGGGCATATTGCTGGCTTTGCCTGCGGTGTATTTAAGTGCGCGGACGGACGATAAGTCCACGCCGGTGCGCAGCCTTGGATTAGCCCTGCTCCTGTTCATCGGCAGCGGCCTGCTGGATACCCTGGTGAATTATGTGGCGATGCAGTTTTTCAGCACCGGCGCGGCGGAAGCAGACCGGCTGGCACAATCCATTTTTCTGGTTCATGCCTTTGCAATGGCAGGCAGTATCGGCGTGGTGCTGGTGGCAGTACTTATCCTCCTGAAACGTAGGCATTTTGCCTGGAAGAATTTGCTGGCAGGGCTGGTGCTTGGTGTGCCGAATTTCTTCTCCATCTATTATCTGCTGCGCCTCCTACAGACGAAAACCCTTCCCGGGTCGGTGGCCATTCCTGTTAATAATATCGGCATCGTGCTGGTGGCGTCGCTGGCTGCAATTTTGTTTTTCGCGGAGCGGATGCACCGACAAAGGCTGCTCGGTATGATACTGTCTTTGCTTGCCATCCTGCTCATCCTGCTTTCCAGCCTACATGCCTGAACCGCGTCAATACCAAAGCCTTGCAGGGCCTTCTACTGCTGAGTTCCGCGACCGCGGCAGCCGCTTTCTTGCCTTCGCCTTTCCGGTAGAAAGCCTCGATGTCATCAAGGCACAACGCAAGGAATTGCGGGCCGCCCATCCTAAGGCGGTCCATCATTGTCTGGCCTATCGTCTCGGGCATGATGGCACTCAGTTTCGCGCCAGCGATGATGGCGAACCCTCGGGAAGTGCCGGCAGGCCGATGCTGGGCGCCATAGACCGCGCGGGACTCACGAATGTGATGGTGGTTGTGGTGCGCTATTTCGGAGGTACGCTGCTGGGCATCCCCGGCCTGATTCATGCCTATGGAACCGTGACGGATGACGCATTGAAGTCTGCTGAGAAAGTATCGCGCTGGGTGCAGGAATTGCTCACGATTGAATGCAACTATCCGCAGTTGGGCGAAGTCCTGCATCTGTTGCGCCAGCATGAGGCGGAAATACGCCAACAGGATTTACAATTGTTCTGCACCATCGAAGCAGGTGTGCCGGTTCACCTTATCGAAGCCTGCACAGCAAAGCTCCAGGCCTTGCCGGGACTACGTTTACGGTAGCAGGTCAGATAGTTTTCAACGGCGAGTTTTTTTAAGAAATGGAACCTTTGCAGGGAAGGAATTGCTGCATCATGTCGCCGGAAATCATTGCTACGTCTATCAAGAAGGAGGCTGCCCGTCTCGGCTTTATGGATTGCAGGGTGGCCAAAGCGCAACCGCTGGACGAAGATGCCCGCAAGCTGGAAGCCTGGCTACACAAGGGCTTTCACGGCAGCATGCACTACATGGAGCGCCATTTTGATTTGCGCATAGACCCGCGAAAACTGGTGCCCGGTGCGCGCTCAGTGATCACCCTCCTGACGAATTATTTCCCTTCGGAAAAGCAGGCTGCAGGGGCGCCGCTCATTTCAAAATATGCCTGGGGCATGGACTATCATGATGTGATTCGCCCGCGCCTCAATGAACTGCTTGCCTTCATGCGAGAGCAATTTGGGGAGGTAGAAGGGCGCGGCTTTGTGGATTCAGCGCCTGTGTTAGAGCGAAGCTGGGCGGCCCGCAGCGGACTGGGCTGGCTGGGCAAGAATGCCAATTTGTTGCGCAAAGGGCAAGGCTCTTTTTTCTTTATCGCCACGCTCATCACCGACCTTGAAATAGCCGCCGACCCGCCCATGATGACGGACCATTGCGGCACCTGCACCCGCTGCATTGATGCCTGTCCTACCGATGCAATTGTGGCACCGGGCGAGGTGGATGCCAGCCGCTGTATTTCCTACCTGACCATCGAACTGAAGGATGCGCTGATGCCTTCGGGCTTCGAGCATCGCGATGATAGCTGGGCCTTTGGCTGCGATGTGTGTCAGGATGTATGCCCCTGGAATCGCTTTGCAACACCGCATCAGGAGCCTGCATTCAAGCCGATACCGGAAGTGCTCCAACTCTCCACCAGCGAGTGGAAGGAACTCTCAGAAGAAGCCTTTCGGAAAGTGCTCAAAGGCTCGCCCATCAAGCGCGCCAAATGGGCCGGCATGATGCGCAACCTGAAAGCCATTGAAGCGCCACCCACCGGGCCGGATGAAGCATCCTGACTGAAGTATGGCAGAGCGGAAGCCTATTTCGTCGGGGTATTGTTTTTCCCTTCCAGCATGGGCACGAAAGAGAAGCGGCCAAAGTCTTCTTCCTGCAAAGAGCCGTCGGCCTGTTTCGTGATGCGCAGCATCTGCTGTTGGTCCTGCTCGCCGATTGGTGCTACCATGATGCCGCCCGGCTTCAGTTGTTCCAGCAGGCGCGGCGGAACGGTAGGGGCGCCTGCCGTGATTAAAATCTTATCAAAAGGTGCGTAGGAAGGCAGGCCAGCATAGCCATCGCCGAAAAAGCGCTTGATGGAAGGGTAGCGGCGGAGGAAGAAGAAGTTTTTAGCGGCTTCAAACAAATCACGCTGCCGCTCAATAGTGTACACCTGAGCGCCCATTTCTGCGAGCACGCAACTTTGATAGGCGCTGCCGGTGCCTACTTCCAGCACGCGCTCAAATTTTTGAATCTGAAGAAGCTGGGTTTGAAAGGCAACGGTAAAAGG
>JAMIQN010000333.1:0-3003 GCA_035914595.1 Chitinophagaceae bacterium
CGCGAGGTAACCAATAAAGAGGGCCGGACGGCGCATGTTCTGTGAGCGTTTGCTAAAGTCAGAAGCAATAACTTCTTCGCATCCTCAGGCTGAAAAGAGCAGTTTTTAACTGATGCCATCCACCGTTACCTCTTTCACGATTTTTTTCACCAAACCCTGCAACACATTGCCGGGGCCTACTTCGGTAAAGTGGCCTGCACCATTGGCTGCCATGTGTTGTATGCTTTGCGTCCAGCGCACCGGTGAGGTCAGTTGGTTGATCAGATTTTGCCGGATGGAGCCGGTGGCTACGTAAGGTTGTGCATCCACATTCTGATATACGTGGCACATGGGGTTGAGGAGCTGTGTTTCCATAATTGCAGCTTCCAGCTCTTCCCGTGCGGGCTCCATCAATGGTGAGTGGAAGGCGCCGCCAACAGGCAGGGGAAGGGCGCGCTTTGCTCCGGCTGCCTTCAGTGCTTCGCAGGCCTTGGCAATACCTTCATTGCTACCCGAAATGACGAGTTGGCCGGGGCAGTTGTAGTTCGCCGGCACCACGATTTCGTCCGTGATTTGCGCAGCACCTGCTCTACTTTTTCATCTTCCAAGCCCAGCACGGCAGCCATCGTCGAAGGATTACGTTCGCAGGCTTTTTGCATTGCAGCGGCACGTTTGGCCACCAGCATCAGGCCGTCCTCGAAGCGCAGCACACGGGCGGCTACCAGCGCCGAAAATTCACCCAGCGAATGGCCTGCTACCATATCCGGCTGCAGGTCGGGCGTGGTGAGAAACAAGATGACGGAGTGCAGGAAAATGGCCGGCTGCGTTACGCGGGTTTGCTTCAATTCATCGGCGGTGCCGCCAAACATGATATCCGTGATGCGGAAGCCCAGCAGTTCGTTTGCCTGTTCAAAAAGTTCTTTGGCCTGGCTGCGTGTTTCGTAAAGCTCTTTGCCCATGCCGGAAAACTGTGAGCCCTGGCCGGGGAAAATGAAAGCATGCTTCATAAGGTTTTCGTATTTGGGGTGTATTTGAAATTGTAGGGCGCGCGAAGGTGAGGTCCTTTCAGCAATTCTTAAGAAATGCAGGATACCCGAAGCAATACAAATAGCATTTTGCTAACCTCGGTATGCTCACTTTTGCGCTTGAAAAGTAGGGCGGATCGCAGCAGGGCGTTTGAGAAAATCAGACACGACGCGTGAGTCTCTTTCAATCGTATCGAATCATGGTCTGGAACGAACTTATCAATGAGCAGCAACTGGAGGAATTGAAGAATCAAAGCATGCAACGGCCAGTTGTCATTTTCAAGCATAGCACCCGTTGCGAGATTTCAAGGATGGTGAAAGGGCGCCTGGAGCGCGCCGCCACGCCGCAGGGCATCGCTTTCTATTACCTTGATCTGCTTCGCCACCGCGAACTTTCCAACACTATAGCAGAGCAGTTTCATGTACAGCACCAAAGCCCGCAGGTACTGCTCATCTCCAAAGGCGACTGTGTGTATGAAGAAAGCCACAACGGCATCTCTATGGATGAAATCGCCACTCAGTCCAGCCTTACGGTAGCGTAATGCTGCGCTGCTTTTAGTCAGAATTTCACGGCCCTCACGCCAAGTATCTTTGCGTGCATTATGCCCGTCATTTCTAAGCGGGGGGTGGATATGCCGCCCTCTCCCATTCGTAAGCTGGTGCCCTATGCCGAAGCGGCCAAACGCAAGGGTGTCCACGTCTATCACCTCAACATTGGCCAGCCCGATATTGAAACGCCGCCTGAGATTCTGCGTGCCGTGAAGGACGCCGACATTCGGGTGCTGGAATACAGCCACAGCGCAGGCAATGAGAGCTATCGTCAGAAGCTGGCGCAGTATTATTCCCGCAATCAGATTCAGGTCAACAAGGATCAGATTATCGTTACGAATGGTGGCTCGGAGGCCATTTCATTTGCAATACTGAGCATTATGGATCCGGGTGATGAAATCATTATTCCGGAGCCTTTTTATGCCAACTACAATGGCTTTGCCGTGAGTGCCGAGGTGAAGGTGGTGCCCATCCCGTCTCATATCGAAGATGGCTTTGCCCTGCCGCCCATAGAGGCTTTTGAAAAGGCCATCACACCGCGGACGAAGGCCATCATGATTTGTAACCCCAACAATCCGACGGGCTATCTCTATAGCCGTGAGGAACTGGAAGTGCTGCGTGACATCTGCCTGCGTCACGACCTGTTCCTCCTCAGTGATGAAGCCTATCGCGAGTTTTGCTACGATGGTGAGCAGCATATCTCAGTGCTTTCGATGGCCGGTCTGGAGCAACATGCCATTCTTCTGGACACCATCTCGAAGCGTTATAGTGCCTGCGGGGCCCGCATCGGTGCGCTGGTGACGCACAATAGTGAGGTGCTTACTGCAGCAATGAAATTTGCGCAGGCCCGCCTCAGCCCTCCTTCAATGGGTCAAATTCTTGGCGAGGCAGCAACGAGCCTTCCTGCGAATTATTTCGATTCGGTGGAGCAGATGTATGTCTCAAGAAGGAACCTGCTTGTGGAGCGCCTGAATGCAATTCCGGGCGTGTATTGCCCCAAGCCTAAAGGCGCTTTTTACTGTATCGCCCGCCTGCCGGTAGATGATGCGGAAGCCTTCTGCCAATGGCTGCTGGAAAGCTTCTCACATCAGGGTGCAACGGTGATGATGGCTCCGGCATCCGGCTTCTATGCGACAAAGGGTAGAGGTTCGAATGAAGTGCGCCTCGCTTACGTCATCAATGAAGATGAAATCAACGGAGCCATGGACGCCTTACAGGCTGCTTTGGAAGTGTATCAGAAGCAGCAATAGCCGGCGGTTACCACAGCACCTTTTTATTAGCGCAAGAAGTGTGTTAGCGATGAACTGAACGAGTACAAATCCCTGTCTTTGCGGCGGGGATTTTTCTTTTTAGAAAAAAGTTTCGAGCGCTGTTTCTACCTCAGGCAATCGGGCTGACGAAACGAAATTGTTCGCCGTCGAAAAGGCCCTTGTCGCTCAGTTTGAGAGAT
>JAMIQN010000334.1:0-3366 GCA_035914595.1 Chitinophagaceae bacterium
TCCCAATCCCAGCCAGGGTCTGTTCACCGTAGGTTTCGAGCCTTTGGGTGGTAATGCTTCCTCGGTGTTGGTCTCGGTAAGTGATATGGCAGGCAGGCAGGTGTGGCAGCACAGCTATCAGGATGTACGTGCCGACCTGTTCACCGCCAATGTGGATTTGCGCAACCGGCCCAAAGGCATCTACCTGCTGCGGGTACAGGCCGGTGAAGCGCAGGCACTGCAAAGAGTGGTGCTGGAGTAAATCCCGCAGCACTTCGCCTCATGCACGCAGGCCGCCTCCACATTCTCCCAACTTCGATAGTACCAACAGGCTTCGATTCTTTCATTTTTTCACCTTTCCTCCATTCTTAATTGCCTTGAGAAACAGCATTCTATACCACGGCTCCGTCTCCACGTCCACTTATAAGTTCACCGTTAAATAGCTGCAACGATGAAGATCATCCTTTTCATAACTCTATGCCTGGTCGGAATATTGATGAACACTATAGGCCGAACCCAAGTGTTGCCCAAGTATTCTTTCACCAATTATTTCGGTAGCGGTAGCACAACAGCCATGGACTTTCACTCCCCACTTGCTCGCAAATACCAAATTATCTACCGTCCGTCCGAATTGCCGGGCCTGCCTGGGGGACCACTTCGTTCCGTGTATTTCCGGGTAGGCAGAACCTACGGGCCATTCACCCCCAACCCTACCGTGTATGACACCATACGGATTAAGATGGGCTATACGCAGGATGCAACCTTTAAGGATACAATGATGCATGGATTCCCATACACCTTTTTCATGACAGGGCTGGTACAGGTCTTCTTCCAGACATCCTTCTCAGTTTATGGCGCCGATTCGATAGGCACCTGGGTGCGCTTCCCTATTGACGGATTCAACTATGACCCTAACACCAATCTTGTGGTAGAACTATTTCGAGGTAATCAGACTATAAACCAGGGCTTCGACTGGATGCTAACAAGAACTTGTTACCGATGCAGACTTGGAGCCTTCTATGATTCTTCATTATACGTTAATGCTAGTGCTGTGGGCAACCAGGCCGATATCGGTTTCAATGATTCCACAGCCTCGGTGGGCGGGCTAAGCACCCTGAAAGGTTTTTACGCCTATCCCAATCCCAGCCAGGGTCTGTTCACGGTCGGCTTCGAGCCTTCGGGTGGTAATGCTTCCTCGGTGCAGGTCTCGGTAAGCGATATGGCCGGCAGGCAGGTATGGCAGCGCAGCTATCAGGATGTACGTGCCGACCTGTTCACCGCCAATATAGATCTGCGCAGCCGGCCCAAAGGCATCTACCTGTTGCGGGTACAGGCCGGTGAAGCGCAGGCACTGCAACGGGTGGTGGTGGAGTAAATCCCGCAGCACTTCGCCTCATGCACGCAGGCCGCCTCCACATCCGGGGCGGCCTGTTTTTGTGTGTAGCAACAGGAGGCCTTAACAGGGCAGACTTACCAACCGTAAAACAAAAATGGGAGCGGGCTGTGGCCGCCGCCTACATTTACCCCATGACCAAAGGCAACGGCAAAAAACGCAGGGCACAACCCACCGAAATGATTTTCAAAGGCCGCCTGGATATCGTCCGCAACGGCTCCGGCTTTGTGCGTGTAGAGGGCCTGGAGCGCGATATCCTCATTCACCCCGAAAACCTGGGCAACGCCCTTGACGGCGATGAAGTACGCGTTCGGATTACCAAAGCCGGCAAGAGCCGCATGGAGGGGCGGATCGAAGAAGTAACCCAACGCCGGCAGACTGAATTTTCAGGTCGGCTGGAGGTAAAAGAGCATTTCGCCTTCCTCGTGCCCGACAAGCAAAACATGCAGGTGGACATATTCATTCCGCTGCCGCTGCTCCACGGCGCCAAAGACGGCGACTATGCCATCGCCCGCATCACCGACTGGAACGAGAAACGAAAAAACCCCACCGGCGAAATCCTGAGCCTGCTCAACGAAGCTTCCCGCAACGACATTGCCATGCAGGGCATCCTGATGGACGCAGGTTTCCCGCTCCGCTTTCCCGATGAGGTGCTCGAAGAAGCGGCCCGCCTGCCCGATACCATTGACAGTACGGAACAACAGCACCGCCGCGATATGCGCAGCGTGCTTACCCTCACCATTGACCCGAAAGACGCCCGCGACTTTGACGATGCCCTTTCCCTGCAAGCCCTTGATGGCGAATGGTGGGAACTGGGCATTCACATTGCCGACGTCAGTCATTTTGTGCAGCCCGATACACCGCTGGATCAGGAAGCCTACAAGCGCGCCACTTCGGTCTATCTCCCGGACCGAGTTCTGCCCATGCTGCCCGAGCATATCAGTAATTTCCTTTGCTCGCTACGCCCCAACGAAGACAAGTATGCCTACTCCGCCATTTTCAAAATCAATGCATTAGGGAAGGTGCAGCAATACTGGCTGGGCCGCACCATCATCCGCTCGCAACGACGCTTCACCTACGAAGAGGTGCAGGCCATCATTGAAGGCAGCGACGGCGACCACCGCGAGCCTTTGCTCTGGCTCAATGCTCTTGCCCAGGAATTGAGAAAGCAGCGTATGCGGCAGGGCGCTATCAATTTTTCTTCCGAAGAAGTGCGCTTTGTGCTGGATGAAGAAGCCCGCCCGGTCAGCGTGGTAGTGAAGGAAAGTAAGGAAGCCCATCACCTCGTAGAGGAGTGTATGCTGCTGGCTAATCGCACTGTGGCACAGCACGTTGCACAGATAGAGCAGAAAGGAAAGCCAATCCCCTTCCCCTACCGCGTGCACGACCTGCCCGACGAAACCAAGCTCGAAGCCTTCGCCTCTTTCGCGGCCCGCTATGGTTACAAATTCAATCTCAGCTCGCCGGAAGAAGTCGCACATTCTTTCAACAAAATGCTGAAGGCCGTGCAGGGGAAGCCCGAGCAGCATGTGCTGGAAAGCCTGGGCATCCGCACGATGGCCAAAGCCACCTACACCACGAAGAACATCGGCCACTATGGGCTGGGCTTTGCAGACTACTGCCATTTCACCTCACCCATCCGCCGCTATCCGGACGTACTGGTGCACCGCGTGCTACAGGAAATTCTGGATGGGCAGCCCAAGGCGCACAAGAATATGGAGCAGATGTGCCGACACTGCAGCGAAATGGAAAGGGCCGCGATGGAAGCCGAGCGGGCCGCCAACAAGTACAAACAGGTGGAGTATATGCAACAGTTTGTGGGTGACGAATTTGAAGCCGTCATCAGCGGGGTGGCCGCCTTTGGCTTCTGGGCAGAAACGGTGGAGCAGAAATGCGAAGGCCTGGTAGGCATGGCCGAGTTGCGCAGCTTCGATGATTTCATCTATCTGGAGGCAGAGCATTGCCTGCTGGGGCGCGGCACCGGCATTCGCTTT
>JAMIQN010000335.1:0-19055 GCA_035914595.1 Chitinophagaceae bacterium
GCATGAGCCGCTCCTGATAGCTACCCCCCAGAGTCAGCCCCAATTCCGAAATACCGCCACGCTCGGACACGGTGTTTTGTTGCCACACGGGTGCATTGGGGCCGGGGTTCACCACCGACAGATACGCACCCTGCGCAGTATCATAGTTGATGAGATAGCTCTGATAGCCGAGATCGCCGTAGGAGATGTTCTGATCGTGCAGGCCATTCTTGTTTGCATCAGCTTCAAACACAAAAGAGCCGGAGTTGTTCGTATTCCTTCCGGAATAGGAATAGTTGCGGGTAAAATCTGCCAGACGCGTCAGGCCCACACCAAAGGAAACAGAGGTCCAGCCGCTCGTTCTTGCGCGCCGCCCGCGATTGACATGGGTGGTCACGAGGCCCAAATTTGTGAACGCAAAATGGCTTCCATTGTCCTCGTCTTTGTTGCCCTGATAGCTGCCATTGGTGCCGCTAAAGGTGAGCGAGGGCGAGAAGGTAATTTCTGAGCTGCGGTACACGCCAATGCCGGCAGGATTTACAGCAAGGCTCGAAAAATCACCACCTACCGATCCGAGTGCATTACCAAAGCCAATGGAGCGCGCAGTGCCTTGCGGTTGCAGAAAGGAAAAGCGGGCGGCATCGCGTTCATCCTGCGCCCGGCTAAGCGATGCAAACAGCAGGCACAGGCCGGTGGATAGAAAAGCGGTTTTCAAAATAGGAGCAGACATATGATGAGTACGTTGGTTGGTGAAGTTTGGAAGCCAAACCGGCCTTAGATGCCGGAAGGCTGCCGGAGATTAAGCAAAGGCTTTGCCAAGAATAAAAGGCGCGGAAAAAATTTCAAAAAATCTTCGTCTTCCTCAAACAGCGGGGATGACTTAAGCTGTTTGTGCTTGCCGTTGCCGAAGGGCCTGTTGCATCCGGATACAAAGCGCCATCAAGACGGTTTTTGGATGCACGTTGCGGGTAATGCGCATGATTGCTTCAGCAATCGCCGCAGCCATTTCTTCCAGCACCGGCAGGGGTAGTTTTCGTGCCGCCAGTTTCCCGGCAAAGGCCGCTTCATGTTCCGGCATCGTGTTGGCCGCCTCGGGCAAATACGATATCCGAATAGCTGATTCCAGCAGGCTTAGCGCATATTCTAAACGGATGCGTATCGGGTCGCGCCCCAACTTGAATGCGTCTGTTACAAAACGCACGATCGCAAATCCATTATTGGTAAAAATGGCATTGAACCATTCGCGCAATACGGGTAGCAGATCGCCGCCTTCCTGATGCACCAGTTGCAGCGCTTCGCGAAAGGAGCCACCCGAAACCTGTGCAATGGCTGCCGCCGGGCGGCCTTCTGCCAGCCCGCGACTGACCAGCGCAGCCTCAATTTCATTCACACGAAGTGGCCGCAGGCGTACAGTTTGCAGGCGCGACAGGATGGTAGGTAACACTCGTTCTTGCTGCTCGGTGACGAATATCAGAAAGGTGTCGGGCGTTGGCTCTTCAATCAATTTGAGCAGCATGTTCCCTTCTTTCGATAGAAACTCCGTCCGCCACAGGATGAGCACTTTCGCGCCCCCTTCATATGAGCGCAGCGCAAGCGCTTCCACAAGATGCTTACATTCTTCAGCGGTGATGTTGCCCAGCTTGCTCTCCGGCGATATAGACTCCATCCATTCGCTGGTGGTTCCGTAGGGTGTTGCTCCTACAAACTTTCTAAACTGCGGTAGGTATTTCGCGCTCGTGACCTTGGAACCATGAATCGGAAATGAAAAGAGCAGATCCGCATGTTCGAGGCGCTGCACTTTTTGGCAGCCACTGCACAAGCCACAGGAATCGCCATCGTGTCGAGCTTCGCAAAAGATGTATTGCGCCAGCGCAATGGCCAGTGGCAAACCTCCCGTTCCTTCCGCACCCAGCAACTGCAGGGCATGTGGCAGCCTGCCTGTGTTCACCTTCTGAACCAGCTCCTGCTTGGCTGCCTGCTGACCTACTACGTCTTTGAATTGCATGCCTGTCGTTGGAATTATTGGGCTTTGGCTTTGCCTGTTTTTGTGGCCGTCTTCTTACCCAAATCCAGCTCTGCAAAAACAGGGCAATGGTCTGAATGTTTCACGTCCGGGAAAATGGTGGCGGCCTTGAGCGTATCACGCAAAGGCTCGGTCAGGCTGATATAGTCAATACGCCAGCCCTTGTTGTTTTGCCGGGCCGCTGCGCGGAAGGACCACCAGGAATAATGATGTGGCTCGTCCGGGTGAAGACTGCGAAAACTGTCCACAAACCCGTCGGCAAAAAAGCGGTCCATCCAGGCACGTTCTTCGGGCAAAAAACCACTACTGTCTTTATTGGTCTTGGGGCTGTGAATGTCTATTTCACGATGGCAGATGTTGTAATCTCCACAGACGATCAGCTTTGGGCGCTCTTTGCGCAGCTTGCGCTGATACTTGAAAAACTGATCGAGCCACTGGTATTTGTAGGCCTGTCGTTCCTCACCCGAAGAGCCGCTGGGGAAGTAGGCATTGAGGAGCGTCACGTCGCCAAAGTCTGCGCGGATGATGCGCCCCTCGGCATCACTCTGAGTCATGCCGTTCCCTTCTATGATCTGGTCCGGCTTAAGCTTGGTAAGGATGGCCACACCGCTGTAGCCCTTCTTTTGGGCAGAAAAGAAATAAGGGGTGTAACCGGCGGCTTCCAGCGCAGTGCTATCCACGTCTTCCTTCTGTGCTTTGATTTCCTGCAGGCAGATCACATCGGCAGGGTCTGTGGCCAGCCAATTGGCAAAGCCCTTGTTCATGGCACTTCGAATGCCGTTGACGTTGTAGGAAATGATACGCATGACAGTAAGAACGGGCAATAATGGGCTTCGTTGCATTGACGCCCACCATTATGCACAATTTGCGCGGTTTGCATCAAACCTCCCGGGACATTGCATCCCATCAGGATTGGGACAAAGAATGACGAGGCGTCCAAAAATCCACAATTTTATCGTGTCCAGGGAAATGGAAAGAGTTGTTCGCACGATGTGAAAGCAGCACATTCTCTATCAGCGCTATTTACACCTCCAAACAACTAACAATGGTCCACTACAAAATCCTTTCCCTCATTGGATTACTACCTGTTATGTTGCTCGCAACAAGTTGCCGGAAACGTATTGAACAACCTGAGCTATCGAAACACGCACAGGTTGCAAACGGATTGCAGTGGAAAGAGGCACGGCAATGGTAACCCAGCCTGCCCCGATTGCAACTTCAATACTGCACTTTCCGAGCCAGATGTTAATCACCTGCATTTTTCTTGCCCTGTGTTGCACTTGGTGATTGAATTCAGTGAATGAGAATTTTAGGAAACCGCAATGAGCCAAACACCGCAACCGGTCGCGTGACATTGCTTCGTGCTTCCTATTTTTGCGGCCCGGCAAGCCTTATACGGCCAGCTCCCACTAATCCTCCAGGGCAGGAATGCAGCAAAGGCGTGTGGTCGTAGCGGCGCGATGTAAGTAGCTTGCCGGTTTCTTTTTCCTCCCATTCCCCATGAAGTTTTTTATAGACACCGCCAATCTGGATCAGATTCGCGAAGCCCACGAAATGGGCATCCTTGACGGCGTAACCACCAACCCTTCACTGATGGCCAAGGAAGGCATCAAAGGCTCGAAGGCCGTGATGAAACACTACCGCGACATCTGCGAAATCGTGGATGGCCCGGTGAGCGCCGAGGTTATTGGTACCGAGTTCAAAGACATCGTGGAGGAAGGCAAGAAACTGGCCGCCATTCATGAGAATATCGTGGTGAAAGTGCCCATGATCAAGGACGGTGTCAAGGCCATTAAATGGTTTACGGATAATGGCATTCCTACCAATTGTACGCTGGTGTTTTCGGCAGGTCAGGCCATTTTGGCTGCCAAAGCAGGTGCTGCTTTTGTGTCGCCTTTCATCGGCCGCATTGACGACAGCAACTGGGACGGCGTGCAGCTCATCGAGCAGATCGTGCGTATCTACAATGCCCAGGGATATTCCACCGAAGTGCTGGCTGCTTCCATTCGCTCTCCTTTACATATCGTTCGCTGCGCAGAAGCCGGCGCCGATGTGTGCACCTGCCCGCTCTCGTCCATCACGGGGCTACTCAAGCACCCACTCACAGACCTGGGGCTGGCGCAATTCCTGAAAGACGCGGCCTCCCTGCGCTAATTGCCAGGCGTCACCGCCGTCGTTCATTCCGTTATTCTGAAAGTCTATTCGCCCTCAATGCAGCACGTAGCTGAGGCGAAGAGTCAATTCGCGCAGCCACTCCACCTCGGACAGTTTTGCTTCGATGCCCATCGCCTTGCCGCCCCATTCAGCAAGGATTCGGAAGCATTCTTCAATCTGCGCCAGCGAGTAGCGAGGCTTATGGAAATAGTCCTTGGTGCGCCACAAAGTTTTTTCAGACAAGCCCAATTGTGCGGCCACCTCTTTCTGCGTTTTGCCCTGCGCATAATGTTGCAGGTACAACTTCTCAAAGTGGGTATAGAACGCAGCAATCAGCAAGGGGGCTGGCACACTCTTGGGGTTGGCTGAGAAGTAGGCGAGCATCTTGTAGCACCGTTCGAGATTCTGACTGGTCAGGGCCTCGGGATAAGTGAAAGGACTGTACTCTTTGGAAACACCGATATGCTTTTGGATGAGCTGCGTGCTCAGCTCGGTTTGTCCATCGTTCAGGTTGAGGCGGAGCTTACCAATCTCGTTGGCGACGCGGCCAAGATCATTGCCCAGGTTGGCTGCCAGCAATTCTGCATCAGAAAGTTGCAGACTTAACCCCTGGCCGGAGCAGTATTCCACAATCCATTTGGGCAGTTCCTCATCCTTCACTTTGACGGAGCGAAAGACCATTCCATTCTTCTCGATCTGCTTCGATAATTGCGAGCGTGCATCTAGCTTTTTAAACCGATACTCAATCAGAAAAATCGTGGTTGGAACCGGGTGCGTGACGTAACTGAGCAGGTTCTCCAAATCTTCCATTTGTGCCGCATCCTTGAGGATGACAACCTGCCGCTCGGCAAACATGGGCAGGCGCTGGCAGGCACCAACTACATCATTGCAAAGAGTGTCCTTTCCGTAAAAAATCGTCAGGTTAAAGTCTCGTTCGTGAGGTGCCAAAATTTGTTCTTCGAAAAAAGAAGTGATGGCATCAAAATAGAAAGGCTCTTCACCCTCGATCAGATATACAGGATGAAACTTGCGCTGCTTCAAGGACTGCATGAGTGCCTCGAACGTGGTAGCCGTAGCAGATGCCATTCTAAAACGGAGTAGGAAAAAAGGAGAGCTGCAAGTTGCGACAATTAGGAAGAGGCACTATCCGACAGCACTTCGATATCGAAATGAAATTCGGGATAGCCTACCAGCCGCAGATAAATCCGGGCGGTAGTTTCCACATCCTTCTGGCAATAGGTCGCGATACGCTGCAGGTCATGTTCCCGCCAATAAACGCGCGACACGTCGCTTCCGGAAATATCATCCTTTGGGCTTGGAATGTCCAGAAGCTCTGCCAGCAGCGACAAGCGGGTAAATGCCTTGTGGTCGCCAAAGCTCCAAAGCTGTAAGGTGTCCAGGTGCGGGATTTCCCAGGGCTTCTTCCCCTGCAGGCGCAGGCATTCAGGGAATGGAATCCGATGAATGACGAGGCGCCGTGAGATATAGGGCAGGTCGAATTCGCGAATGTTATGTCCAACGAAAGTGAGGGTCTTCGAACCTTCCTGTGCGAGGCGCTCACTAAAGCTGGCAAGGCCTGCACAAAACGCTTCCAGAAGGGCCTTCTCATCATCATCCGTGTAGGAGCGCATGAACAATTTTGGTTCTTCCCCTTTTCGCTGACGAAGGCATCCCAGTGAGATGCACACGATCTTTCCAAACTCAGCCAGCACGGCAGCTTTTTCAAAAAAAGCATCGGAGGCCTGTTCCTCATCCACACTCCATTTCATCTTCGCCTTGTGCATCCATTCCCGATACAGGCCTTCACTCATGTCACTGCTGTCTGCGTAGCCGCAGGCCGTTTCAATGTCTATAAATAGCAAGTGTTTTAACGCTTCCATCACTTGTACAGGAAATTACCTTTGCCCGTTACGAAAATAACCGAATCAACACTCTATATGAGCCTGGAATCATCCACTCCCAACGATGGCAGCCAACAACCAGCAAGCACCTACAAGCCTGAAAACACAGGTTCGTCGCCCAAGCAACCGACCCGCAATAACACCTGGATTTATCTCGGTGTGATCGCTGTTTTACTGGGTGCCTGCATCTATTTGTTCATGTCGCGGAAGACAACCATTGAGCAAGTGCAGGTGGTTAGCAGCCAGCGCGATTCTGCAGTGGCAGCGCACGAAAGCCTCAACACCGATTATCAGGCTGCCATCGCACGGCTCGACCAACTGAGCACGACCAACAGCCAGCTCAACAACGAAATCAAAGACAAGGACGGCGAACTGCAGACTTTGCGCCAGCAGCTTCAGACGATCATGAGCAAGCAGCACCGCAGCCAGGCTGAAAACGCCAAGGCTCGTGCGCTCATCGCAAAACTGAACGCGAAAGTTTCATCTTACGAAGAACGCATCGCGGAACTGGAAGGCAAGAACAAAGAACTCACGGAGCAGAATTCTTCGCTCAACACGCAAAATACCGGCTTACAGCGCCAGGTAAAACTGGGTGCTGTATTGCATGCCTCCAACATCCGGATGGAAGCCATCCACCTGAAACGCGGCGGTAAAAAGGAAGTGGAAACAAGCAAGGCCCGCCGTGCAGACCTCATCCGCATCACCTTCGATATTGACGAAAACCGCATTGCCGAGAGTGGTACCAAAGAAATTTTCCTACGCATCACCGGACCTGACGGTCGCCTGCTGAGTAATGCCGCATACGGCTCAGGAGTTACTTCCCTGGACGATGGACAGCAACTTTCCTACACACTCTCCAAGCAAGTCAGCCTGCAACAGAATACGCCCGTTCCCGGTGTGCAAGTGGATTGGAAACAGGACAGCGACTACGAGCGCGGCACCTACACAATTGACCTCTACAACGGCGGATTCCGAATTGGCGGAGGAAGCGTTACACTACGCTAATACGTGCTTGCACGCCTGACCCGACATTCAGCATGTCATGGAAGCGGCAAAGCCTGATACCCCACCGGTCGTCAGTATCATTGCCACACGATGGAAATAGCAAGCACCGCAGCCCGCATCCTTCTGGTTGACGACGACCCGGATATTCTAGAGTTCCTCGAGTATAATCTCCGCTCGAAAGGATATGTGACGGCGACTGCGCCGGACGGTATGGAGGCTTTGCGCGTCGCAAAATCCTTCCGACCCAACCTGGTGTTGATGGACGTGATGATGCCCCGAAAAGATGGCATCTCAGCAATGAAAGAGCTGCGGCAGACCCCCGGCCTGGAAGACGCTGCCATCATCCTGCTGACCGCACTCAGTGATGAAAAAAATGAAATCGCCGGCCTGCAACACGGCGCCGATGATTATATCACCAAGCCCATCAAACCGGCTTTGTTACTCACACGGGTGGCGGCTGCGTTGCGGCGCGTTCATCGGGATGAAAGCATACTGGTGTTTGGCGATATCGAGATCAACCGATCCAAATTCAGTGTGCATGTTCGGGGGGAGGAAGTGAGCCTTGCCAAGAAAGAATTTGAACTGCTGGCACTCCTTGCATCCCGCGCCGGGCACGTGTTTCCGCGCAGCGAAATCCTTCGGCAGGTGTGGGGCTCGGAGGTTATTGTCGGCGACCGCACCATTGATGTGCATGTGCGTAAGATTCGCCAGAAGACCGGTGTTGACCTCATCCGGACGGTGAAGGGCGTCGGATATAAGTTTGAAATTTTCTGAGCAGGAACTGAGTGCCATGCTTGATACCAAGAATCCATCGCCGGTTTCACTTTCGCTGATCACTGCGAGCGTCGTTGCTACTGCCAACGCCCTGCTGAGCCTGCTGCTCCACCCGGAATGGTGGCAAGTATGCCTCGTGGCCGGCATCACCTTCGTGGTTACTTATGGGCTTTATTACTACACGCTGCAGCGTTTCATTTTTAGAAAAATCAAGCTGCTCTACAAGTTCATCTATCAAACCAAAGCCACGCCACGCGAAGAATTTTTCAATAACGAAATTCTACCCCGGAAATCGCTCAATGACGTCAGCAAAGACGTGGCCAACTGGGCTTCTAAAAGAAAAGAGGAAATAGAAAGCCTGCGCGCCAACGAGGAATTTCGGAAGGAGTTTTTGATGAACCTGGCGCATGAATTACGTACACCCATTTTCGGCATCCAGGGTTATGTAGAAACCCTGCTTGGCGGTGCTTTGGAAGATCCGTCCGTCAACCGAAAATTCCTGGGCAGTGCCGCGCGCAGCATTGACCGCCTGGTGGAACTGCTGAACGACCTTGATCAGATTTCGAGACTTGAAGGCGGGCAGGCACAGTTGGAACCTGAAACATTCAGTATTCACCAGCTCATTCAGGAAGTGTTCGAAGAATTTGCCCTGCAGGCTGCCGAACGACAGATACGCCTGGAAATGAAAAAAGGGAGTGAACGGCCTCTGCCGGTGCGCGCCGATAAGGCCAAGATGCGGCAGGTGCTGGCCAACCTCATCGGCAATGCGCTGAAGTATGGCCGCGAAGGAAACACCATCACAGCCTGCTGCTACATCATGGATGAACACCGCGCCTATGTGGAGATTTCAGACGATGGGCCGGGCATTGCTGAAGAACATCTACCCCGCATTTTCGAGCGCTTTTATCGTGCAGACCGCAGCCGTAGCCGGCAGGTGGGCGGCACCGGCCTGGGCTTAGCCATCGTGAAGCATATTGTGGAAGCACACGGCCAAACGCTCACCGTACGCAGCAAGCCGGGCGTTGGTTCTTCCTTCGGATTCACGCTGGAACGGAGCTAAATCTCAGGCTGCTTTCTGAAAAAATTCATCGTAGCGTCTTGCGCTTATTGCGTTCGTAATCTTCAAATACAAAAGTGCCAAGACCATCAAGTGACGAGTAGAAGGCCTTGCCTCCATTCACCTCCGTAAACTCACGCACGAAGGCCTGCAGATAGGGGTCACGTGCAATCATGAAGGTGACCACCGGTGTTTTCAAGCGGCGCAATTGAGCTGCCAGATTGAGCGTGCGATTGAGGATTTTGGCATCAATCCCGAAGGCGTTTTTGTAGTACTTCTTACCAATCTTCAGGCAGGTGGGCTTGCCATCGGTGATCATGAAGATTTGCTTGTTCGGGTTCTTGCGGCGGCGTAAAATATCCATGGCCAGCTCGAGGCCCGCCACAGTGTTGGTGTGGTAGGGGCCAACGGTCAGGTAGGGCAGGTCTTTCATTTCAATCTGCCATGCATCATTGCCGAAAGCCACGATGTCCAGTGTGTCTTTGGGGTAGCGGGTGGTGATCAGTTCGCTCAGGGCCATCGCCACTTTTCTGGCCGGCGTGATGCGGTCTTCGCCATAAAGAATCATGGAGTGCGACACATCTATCATGAGCACCGTTGAGCTTTGCGCTTTAAAGTCGGTTTCATGAATGGAGATATCCCGCTCCGACATCGAAAATGAATCAAGGCCATGATTGATGTAGGCGTTTCGGATGGAGTCCGGAAAGTCAATATGCTCCATCGGGTCGCCAAACTGAAAAGGTCTCATCTCCGGGTTCAGCTCGTCTCCCTGCCCTGCATGAAAGCTCCGGTGGTTACCCTGTTTCACTTTTTTCAACTTGCCAAACACCTCTTCCAACGAGCGCCGACGTATGCTTTGTTCGCTGCGTGCCGTAATGCGAAAAGCGCCGTTGGAAGGATCTTCTTCTAGGTAGCCATTCTTGCGCAGGTCTTCGATGAAATCACCGATGCCGTAGTCATCATCTGTCAGGCCATGCTCCCGGTCCAACTGGCTCAGCCATCGCAGGGCTTCTGCTGCATCTCCGGCAGTATAATGAAGGAGCTGCATGAAGAGATCCAGCAGGCGTTCGAAGGGTGGCTTCTGATTGTCTTCGGGTTTGAATTGCGAAAAATGAAAGCCTTGCATGGTGCAGGAGCCGCAACAAAAAGCAGCCTGCTGAAATTACGTTCGGACGATGGCCTGCATTATAGGAATTGGCAAAGCTGCATTCAATTTCGCCTGCTATTTTTAGCGCTACCCATGAGCCCTGATTCTGAAACGTACGCCCACCCTTCCTCACGGTGGTGGCTCATTCTTCCTTTACTCCAGGCACTCACCATTCTTGTACTGGCGCGGCCTGCAGGCATAGAATGGGCGATTTATGCCAGTCAGATTTGCATCACGGCTTTCTCATCCTGGCGATTGTTTTCTGACCGTACATCCTATTCATTAAATCAGGTCTGGTGGATTTTCAGCATCATTTTTCTGAGTGCCATGCCAAGTGCGCAGGTGGCCGCCCACACCACCCCTTGGCACACCGGCGATATTCTTCCTTCCACTATGCTGCGGGCCAATTGTCTGGTGCTTGCCGGCCTCGGCCTTTTTGAGGGTGTACGCCTCTGGGCCTCCCGCCATTTCTTTCCCTATCCATCTGCAGAGGCCAAGGCTCCGACTCCTGTGCTTGCGCGCCAATTTGAAGTTGTGGCACCGATCATCATGCTTGCGTGCGGCACCGCGCTCATCATCGTGCTGAAGCCTGCAGGCCTCTTCCTTCGTGGCCACCTCGAACAACAATTGTGGAAGCACAACACCACCTTTCAGCTCGTCTTCGACAAAGGGCTTCGGGGCACCATGCTCTGGTGCTGCCTGACGGCGATCGTGCTTTTCCTGCAGCGGCGATTAAGTCGTAGCAGCCTGTGGCTGATTCTTATCCTCGGCATTCTCTTCAATTTCCCGATGGCGATGCCGCGCTACCTCACCCTCACATTCTATTTGAGTGCGGCGCTGGCGGCAGGGCTGCCGTTCTTTCGAAAGGCACACCGGCTATCGGTGACTTTGCTTGCCATTATGCTGCTCGTGGCGCCACTATCATCCGTCACCCGCTATGGCGGCATGGACATGATGGACCGCATGAAGCGCCCCGCCGAAGTTTTCCAGTCGGCAGTTATTCTCACGGACTATGATGCCTGGTCATCCTTGTGCCGCGTGATGCAATACACCGGCGAGCAAGGAACGACGCACGGCAGGCAGCTCATGGGTGTGGCTTTATTCTTTGTGCCGCGCAGTGTGTGGCCGGACAAGCCGATCGGTAGCGGCGCATTTCTATTCAACCAACTGGATCTTGGATTCAACAACGTGGCCTGCACCTTTTTGGCTGAGGGCTATATCAATTTTGGTGTCGTGGGCAGCCTTGTATTTGCTGTGCTCATGGCGCTGGTCATTGCCCGCTACGACTCGTGGTTTTGGCGGCGCTCCAGCCATCAGCGCTTCTCCCTCTCTCGCCTGTTCTACTTCGTGGCCATCGGCATGTTGTTTTATATGCTGCGCGGAGATCTGATGTCTTCATTCGCATACACGGCAGGGTTTGCAGCCATGTTCGTCTTCTGGCAGGCTGTGTTCTTCTGGCGGCTTCCCCGGCGCAAAGGCGCTCAGGCGGCGGCTTCACAGCAGAAGTAATGCGTGATATTCATCGGAACCGGCATGGAATCGAATAGATGTTTTCTTTGCAGGCACTTCAAAAAATTTGCTCTTCCCACATGCGAATTCTAAGCATTCTCATATTGGTGCTCACATGCGCGACCCGGTTGCAGGCACAGGGTTCGGCCACACCGTTTCAGGTAGCTGCCGTTGCCTTTTACAACCTCGAAAATCTCTTTGATACGCTCCACGACGCACACAAATTCGATCTGGAATTCACCCCAAATGGAGAGAATCATTACACCTCAAAAGTGTATCACGAGAAGCTGCATAACCTGGCTACCGTCATTGCGCAACTCGGCACCGACCTCACACCCGACGGCCCTGCCCTGATTGGTGTTGCCGAAATTGAAAACGACCGCGTACTACACGATCTGGTAGCACAACCGGAGATTCAGAAGCGCAATTATCACTTCGTTCATTTTGAAAGCCCTGACGCACGCGGCATAGACGTGGCGTTGCTCTACAGCCCCAAATACTTTAAGGTGCTGAAAGCGGAGGCACTTTACACAGACATCAGCCGGTTCAGTGAAAAAGGTGGAAAGACCCGCGATGTGCTTCATGTCATCGGCGTGCTCGCCGGTGATACGACACATGTGTTCGTCAATCACTGGCCCTCTCGACGCGGCGGCGAAGCAGCATCGGCACCCCTTCGTGCCATTGCAGCCCAGGTCAGCAAACGCGTCATTGATTCTCTAATGGCGATCAACCCGAACACCCGCGTGCTGCTAATGGGCGACCTCAACGACGACCCGACCAGCCCCAGCGTGAAAAACGTGCTAGGTGCGAAAGGCAATCAGAAAAAGGTGAAACCCGGTGAGCTTTTCAACCCCTGGATAAATTTCATTGAAAAAGGAATTGGCACCCTCGCCTACAATGATTCCTGGAATCTCTTCGATCAGATTATGCTTTCGAGCGGCTGGCTTCATGCAAAAGATGACCACTGGCGCTACTATCGTGCAGAGATTTTCAATCGTGATTTTTTGAAAGAAAATTTTGGCCGCTACCGGGGCTATCCGCATCGCTCATTCGATAATGGCACCTGGCTGAATGGCTATTCCGACCACTTCCCGGTGGTGGTGTTTCTGGTCCGCCCGTTGCGGTAAACGCAGTTTCAGCTTTCGTAATTCGGGTGTTAAGAAGGGCTCTGAAGCGTTGTTTTCAGGCCTTCGCCTTTAGGTTTGGCCGGTTCCCTCCAATGGGAATCTCTGCATGACCCAAGAAGATTCACGGCGAATTCTCCGCCACATTCAGAAAAAGGAGCAGGTCTTTGGAATGCTCCTGATCGGGGCCTGTGTTTGCGCAGGTATCCTGATTGCACTCCTGATGCTCTGAGCCTCCCTACACAAGCTGCCATTCAACCACGATTGCATCGCGGGCGAAGCCAACGATTTTTTTTCAAAGAATCGCGGCTGCTCATTGAAGCTTCCCCAAAGTGGAAATGCTCGGCTGCCCTGTGTGTAGAAACCATCGGAGTGTGCAAAGAATAGCCGCATTGCAGCCGCTGTTTCGTTGAAATTTGCCGGCATCATGCAAGAATATCTGGCAGGGCTCAATGCGCAGCAGCGGGAAGCGGTGGAGCATATAGACGGCCCTTTAATGATTGTGGCGGGCGCAGGCTCCGGCAAGACGAAAGTGCTCACCACACGCATCGCTCATCTCATGCGCCAGGGTGTGGATGCCTTTCACATCCTCGCACTCACTTTTACCAATAAAGCAGCCGCCGAAATGAAAGAGCGGGTGGAGCATCTCTTAGCTGCTGAAGGCCTCAAGGGAAATGAAGCACGCAACCTCTACATCGGCACCTTCCACTCTGTATTTGCAAGAATCCTGCGGGCAGAAGCACAGCGTCTTGGCTATCCCAACAACTTCACCATCTATGATGCAGATGATGCCAAGAGCCTCATCAAAGACATCATCAAAGAGCTGAACCTGGACGATAAGCACTACAAGCCTTCGTTCGTTTACAATCGTATTTCAGCGGCCAAGAACAGCCTCGTGGACCCGCATGCTTACCGCCTTCATCCGGATATTCAGTCGGAGGACCTGCGCAGCAATCGGGGCATGATAGCCGAAATTTATGAGCGATATGCCAACCGCTGCCTGCGTAACGGCGCGATGGATTTTGACGACCTGCTCTTCAAAATGTATCAGCTCCTAACAAGCTTCCCGGAGGTGCTGGCCAAGTACCAACATCGCTTCCATTACATCCTCATAGACGAGTATCAGGACACCAACACGGCGCAATATGCCATCATCAAGATGCTCGGTGCCGTGCATGAAAACATTTGCGTGGTGGGCGACGATGCCCAAAGTATCTATTCGTTCCGGGGCGCCACAGTGCAGAATATCCTTCAGTTTCAGGACGACTATGAAGATGTCAAAATCGTGAAACTGGAGCAGAATTATCGTTCTACGCAGAGCATCCTCAATGTGGCCAATCACATCATCGGTAACAACAAGCATCAAATCCCTAAGAACCTCTGGACAGAAAACGGGCTCGGCGAAAAGATCAAGCTCATACGCACGCTCAGCGATAATGACGAAGGAAAATTTGTGGCCGATGCCATCGCTGAAATGAAACTGCGCAACCACTTCCCGAATAAGGATTTTGTCGTGCTGTATCGCACCAACGCGCAGAGTCGTTCGTTTGAAGAAAGCCTGCGTCGCATGAACATCCCCTACCGGCTGGTCGGTGGGGTATCGTTCTATCAGCGAAAAGAAATCAAAGACCTGCTGGCCTACCTGCGCGTGGTCGTGAATCCGCAGGATGAAGAGATGCTGAAGCGCATCATCAACTACCCGGCCCGCGGCATTGGCAAGACAAGTCTGGACAAGATTCAGGTGGCTGCAGCCGGTGCCGGCAAAAGCTTTTGGGAAGTGCTTCAGTTCCCCGAGATGCACGGTATTCGCGGGGTAGGTGGCACGGCCATCGAACAGTTTGTAACTATGATTAAGGCATTTCAAACCCAGCTTGCCAAGGGAAATGCTTATGACATGGCCTTCGCGGTAGGTAAACAAACAGGCCTGGTTGCGGAGCTATACAACGATAAAAGTGTGGAAGGATTGGCGCGGTATGAAAACGTGCAGGAGTTGCTCAACTCGATCAAAGAATTTACCGAAACGCCCGACGAAGAAGGCGAGATTGGCGATCGCAGCCTCGGTGCCTATCTCCAACAAATCACGCTGCTGACGGATGCTGATGAGAAAGATAAAAACGCGGATGCTGTACGCCTGATGACGATTCACGCGGCAAAAGGCCTGGAGTTTCCCTGCGTGTTTGTGGTGGGGCTGGAAGAGAATCTTTTCCCCTCGGCAATGAGCATGTATGACCGCGCAGATCTGGAGGAAGAGCGACGCCTTTTTTATGTAGCAGTTACGCGGGCGAAACAGCGGCTATGGGTGACCCATGCCAGCAGCCGCTATCGTTTTGGAAGCCTGGTTCAGAATGAGCCGAGCCGCTTTATTGATGAGATTCCGGAGGCCTATCTGGACCGCAGTTTCACGGGTGCCGCCCATAGAAATACTACTCCATTCAGTGGCCCGGGCAACCCACTGAATCAGGGTTTTGAGCGAATGCCTTCTCTGAAAAAGCTGGCGGATAAACTGGAAAAAGACAAACGAGTGGCGGCCTCAAGCCATAGCCCCTCCCCTGACTTCAAACCGGACAACCCGGACGCCATGCAGGCCGGCATGAAAGTGGAGCATCCCAAGTTCGGGCTGGGCACGATTCAGAGCATTGAAGGCAATGCTGCCAATCGCATCGCCACAATTGATTTTGGTGAAGAAATGGGGGTGAAGAAAATCGTACTCAACTATGCCAAGCTGATGATTCGATAACAGCAGAGCATCTTACTTCTTTCGGTAGCGGAAACAAAACAAAGCAACACCGTAGCGCAATAAAAGAGGCTGCCTCATGCAAGGCAGCCTCTTTGTTTAGGTCTTCAAAATAGAAGCTATCGGTAGTAATTCTTGGCACGGCCCGGGAACCAGGTGGGGCATTTCGTCTGAATGTACTCCTTGATATTGCCGAGGGTGGGCAGATACACATTCACATTCAGGCCAGCAAAATAGTACCAGTCGTTGCCTTTGAAATCGCCACGCTGATGGGTGTAATCAGGATAGGCGCCATCCCAGCCCGGCACTTCGCTTCCGCGGAAGGAGAGTGAGGCAGCTTGAGTGCCGCGAAAAGCTGCGAGGGTGTCCATGTTCACATAAGAGCGGCTCACGTCATCCACATAGTCGGTGCTGCAATAGCGGAAACCAACCTCGGTGGTGATCATAAGCGTCTTACCAACAAAGAACTTGAGGCCGCCACCAATGGGGAAAGCCACATTGACCAGCTTATATTCCTTACGGTCGGGGTATTGATAAAGACCTTGTCCTTCGGTGCTGAGCGGACGCAGGAAAACCTTATCGCCGTTAGGAGCGGTGGTGTAAGGATTGGAATAGAACAGGGCGATGCCGCCGAAAGCGTAGGGCGTCACCTTCATGCGGTCCACGTCAATGGGCAGCAGGTTCAGTTCTAAGGCACCGTGCACCTCAAAGAGGTTCGTGGCAAAGCTGAGATTGCGTGCTTTGTTGATGGGTATGTCCGACATCGAATCGGCGGCTGTGAGTTGCGCAAATGAGGCGCCCAGGCGGATACCCACATGCGGCGACATAAAATACTTATAGACGATACCTCCCATGGGCTTGTAGCCGTAGCTCGCCGGCAGTTTGGTCTGGAGGTCGCCGTAGTAGTTGGCCACGCCGGCCATCAGGCCAATCTCGTGGTGCATTTGGGCGGCAGCCGACAGAGGGAAAGCGGCAAGGAGGAGTAAAGAATATAGCAGTCGTTTCATCAGCCGGGTGTTAAAAAATAACTGTCGGGCAAGGTAAGTCGCTTTTGGGAAAAAATAGAGCGCAGCCCGTGCGGATTTTGAAGCATTTTGAATCGGGGCGTCTGCGATGATTGCCAAGCTCTTCAAGGCGGGAACGAGGGCTTCTTTTTCTTCAGGCTTCGCCACTTTCCCTTCATGAGGAAAGCCTCATAGCAGCACGCCCCCTGAACGGTGCCATCGCCACAAATGCTTCATCGAAGTGCAATAGCTGGCTACCCAAAAATCATCTCCCAAACCGAGAGCAATATGCGGTTGGTTTAGAGGATTCGACCTAGCGCATGATGTACATCTTGCCCCAGCCGTTGTGGAAAAATCGGTCTATGCCGCCACCTCTGCGTACTGCTTCGGGGCTGTCTTCGCGGAGGTCCATATCCTGACCGTTGAGCGAAGTGACTACTCGATAGAGGTACACGCCATTGCCAAGAAGCTGACCATACTGGTCGCGGCCATCCCACTTGTATTCAGTGATGTTGCGGCCAATGTGGAGCGGCCCCAGTTCTGCGCGGGTAATCTCGCGAACGACCTTACCGGTAACGGTCAGGATTTGAATCTTGAGCTGCGAGGGTATTTGCCAGCCGGTGAGTGTGAATACAAAGGCCGTAGAAGTAGAGAAGGGGTTGGGATAATTCAGCAGGTGCGTAATACTGGCTTTGTTTTCCACCGTAAAACTGATTCGGTAATCGGCCGTGCCGAGATTGCCGGAGGTGCCGCCTGCCAGATTGCCTGCTTTGTCGCGGCCACTGACGATGAGCTGATAGGTTCCGTCCTGAATAAATTGCGGGCGGTATTCGATATAGGCCGTGTTGGAGCTTTCATCGCTCGACGCAGGAATGAAGCGGCATTGCACGCCATCGAAGTAGATTGGCTGGGCATCGCCAGATATGGAATCGTTGGGTGAAACCAGCGAAATACGCAGCAGGCTGGTGTCGTCCAGGTTGCGGTAGCGGCTCTCGTCTTTGAGGCTGACTTTGATGAGCGGGCGCGCAGAAACGAGGTCACCATTCAGGATGTGCACACCATCAAAAGTGACATCGAGCAGCGGGTTACGCGTGTCTTTACCCACGCGGAAGGGCAGGTATGCGAGGTTGTTGGGGTGATACTGTTCCGGTTGGTCATCGTCCGGATTTGCTTCTACAAAAAGAAGGTTGCTGCCCGGGTATGCTGTGGCGTCGAAATTGAAATCTGCGTGCAGAGTGTCCGATGCACCAAGCGGACGGTAGCGCACATCGCTCAACGTGTGGGAAGCGCCGTTTGCAGCAATCAGGCGGTAGCGTACCAACATGCTGTCCATCGGAATGTCGGTGAGGTTTTCGATGGCTGAGCCGAAGTGCTGTATCTGGCCGGGAGCTACAGAATCGGTGATAGCGAAATAGGCTACGGGGTTGAGCGCTGCTTCCGGTACCGGCTGATAGAGTACGCGCCAATAAGCCATTTGGGGACTGGTGAGGCTCACAGAATCCTTACCAAGCCATAGCAGACGCAGCTTGGGATACTGAGTGGCTGAGATGCTCGCCAGCGAGGTATCCTTCGTGACAAAAGGCATCAGTAATGTTTCGGCTCCGGTGGAAGACACGCCGATAACTGCAATAGCGCTCGTGTCGTTGAAGCCTGCCGTGTCCGAGGCAAACGTTTTCCATTGGAGGGACTGCCATGCCTTTGCCGGCCCTATAACGGTGCTTCGATATTGCCCGGAAACCGCCGGTGCATAGATGGTATAATCGAGCCGCAGCTTATCGCCGGGGGCATCGGTGACAGCCTGATACACGGGCAGCGTGGGGTCGTTCTTCCGGCACATGAAAATGAACACCCGCTCGCGATACATGGAGTCAATCTTGGTGAAGCCCATGTTGTAGATCGTGTGATACAAATCCCTGCCCGGACCGGTTACTGCGGAGTCTGCTTTCCAGGCATTAATCAGGTAAGCCGCTGACGAGATGCCATGCCAGAATGCATTCTTCATTACGACGTAGGAGCCGTTGGGAATCGTGTCCAGGAAGCGCGCCGCAGCAATACGACCCGCCTGACTTGCCAAATTGAACTGCCTGCTCCAGGAGCCGGTACCATCCGCACGCGGTGGCGTGCTGCCATAGGTTGTGGTGGCAGAGTTCATCCAGATACGTGCCGTCTTCGGGTCAATCACAAGGATGCTCAGCGCATTCCAAACACTGGAGTGAGAGGATTGCTCGATTTTGTCATTGTTGTAGAAAGTCTGCATGTCGGCTGCGCTAGCGTTGCAGTTTCCGTCCCAGCAGAGTACGATATTCTTTACCTCAAGTTTGTTCGCAACGGAATCGAAACTGAAGGTCCGAGCGGAGTCCAGGTTGATGCCTTCGGCAAAATCTCTCTGGTATTGATAATAGTGGCTTTGATTCCAGCCATCGCTTCCATTGGCGAGGTAAACGAAAGAGCTGCTCGTCCAGCGTGGATTATTCGCAGGGCTATCCAATGCTGCTCTCCAATAATAAACGGTGTTGTCGTGGTATTGGATGTCGGGTGTCCATTTCACAACGCCACCTCTGCTGTTGATGCGCGTCGTTTGCTTGACCGGGCTATTGAAAATCTGTGTTGTGTCTATCTCAAGGCGATAATCGGCAGGGCCGCG
>JAMIQN010000336.1:0-1970 GCA_035914595.1 Chitinophagaceae bacterium
CACATAAAAGCTATCTAAGGCGCCCGAAGCTGAGTCTTGCATAATCCAATAGGAACCCGACCTCCAGTCTATATGTGCTTTTGCTGCGGGGTCAACTGAACGGTAGTAGGTATCATTCCGATTGCAGGCACTCAAACAAGCCAGAAGGATGATGCATATACAATAACGCTGTCTCATATGCCAAATTTAAACCCCAAGTGCAACACTAGGAGTCCCAATAAAATTAGCGCCCCAATCCCAACCTAACCTTTCCAGCGCCGCACCACCAGCGATGAGTTGGTACCGCCAAACCCGAATGAATTACTCAGGAAAGTATCGAAGCCGACGTCTGCCCGCTCGGCCAGCACTCTGATTTTCGCGCTATGCTCATCCGGGTTTTCAAAATTGATGTTGGCCGCCATGAAGCCGCCTTCCATCATCAGCAGTGAATAGACGATCTCGCTGGCACCTGCCATCCAGCACTCATGGCCCGTCATGCTTTTCGTAGAGCTGACAGGTGTTTTTGCTCCAAAAACATTAAAGATGGCTTCAGCTTCCGTCACATCGCCGGCGGGTGTAGAGGTGGCGTGCGCATTGATGTATTCAATGTCGGCTGCCTGAATGCCCGCACTTGCCAATGCACGTTGGATAGAACGTACCTGGCCTTCCGCACTCGGGTTGGAAATATGGAGGCCATTCGATGAAAAGCCATAACCCAACACCTCTGCGAGAATGGTGGCACCTCGAGCCTGCGCACTTTCCAGGCTTTCCAAAATCACCGTTGCTGCGCCTCCGCCCGGCACCAGCCCATCGCGGTCGCGGTCGAAAGGACGAGAGGCCGCCGTTGGTTTTTCCTCGCGCGTAGAAAAGGTGCCCAGCGCATCGAAGTTGGGCATCGAATAAATATTCAGTTCCTGAGCGCCGCCGCAAATGATGCAGTCCTGCAGGCCTTCGCGGATGAACATATAGCCCAGCCCGATGGAATGAGAGCCGGAAGCGCAGGCCGCCGACACCGACAGGTTCACACCCCGCAGATGAAAGATGGTAGCCAGATTCATCGTCACCGTGCTGTTGAGCACCTGAAACACCGAGCCGGAGCCAACCATCATCGTGTCTTTCTTTTCCCGGATCAGGTCCATCCCCTCTATCACCGGCTGTGCGCAGCTATCGTTGCCATACAGGATGCCCACCTCGTTTTGCGCCAGCCAGTCTTCATCAATTCCGGCTTCTGCCAACGCTTCTTTCGTAGCCACGTAGGCATATTCTGCATGTTCCGGCATCATCATACGCGCGCGCCGGTCCAACATGCCTTTGAGCTGTGGCCGTGGCACCGAGCCCGTCAGTCCTGAACGATAGCCAAACTCCTTGCGCGCGGGGTCCAGGATGATGCCCGAACGGCCTTCAAACAGCGACTGCTGCACGGCATCGCAGCCCACGCCCAGGGATGAATAAATACCGGCTCCGGTGATGACTACTCGCGACAAAATGAGTGTTGGTTTATGCGGCGCGACAGAACCTGCGCGCATCCGCTATGGAGAAAAGATTTCTTATTGAGTCAGCATTGGAACGCTCCCCAACATTCGTTGCGACGCTCCGTTCATCGTTCGTCAGTCTGTGGGGCTTGCTCATGATAAGCGTAGGCGGCCCGTACGTTTTTTAGGGCATTGGCTCGCTGGCGGCCAGGCTAAAGTTTCGGGTCACGCTGGTGTTCACGCCCTGCACGGGAGTGCCATCCTTATCCAGCAGCGTCAGCGTGACGGCACATTTGCCGGTGCCCAGCCCTTCGATGAATTTGGGTACCCACTTGTCCAGCGTGAAAGAAGCCGAGCGGCCATTGCTTTCATTGCGGATGTCGGCCTTCACCTTATAGTCCGTGCCGAGCGTGGCCAAGGTGGGATAGAAGTCCAGCAGAACCTTGGAAGTGTCAGCACCGAGATAACTACCCTTCGGGCGGCTATAGAAAAGCATGGGTGATTTGGAATCGGGGAGCT
>JAMIQN010000337.1:0-6712 GCA_035914595.1 Chitinophagaceae bacterium
GTTTAGGTGAAGGTTACTTTGTATATCCTTTTCTATCAGATCACTGTTGTTGTAACGGCGATTAGTGCAGTAGTAAAATGGAGGAGACTTGGCTCGGTGGACAAATGGATTTGTGTTCTCTTGGTAATTACTGTTGTGCAAGAAGCTATTGCGGGCTTCCTTAGTGCAAGGCACATCAACAATTTCCTGTCTTTCCACATTTATACCCCGATAGAGCTATTTATTGTAATAAACTACTTTGTTCGGGCAACAATCATCCCCAATGCAAGGGCAGTAGGTCTTTATAGCGGCCTGTTCGTGGTCGGCCTTAGTATTGCCAACACAATCTTCCTACAGCCATACTATAAGATGAATTCATATTATCTTCTTTTTGAGGGAATATTGATCATCTCGTTGTGTCTCTTTTCCTACTACCGATTGCTAATCCGGGACGATGTCATTCCAACCCGTATGACCGTGTTCTGGATTACAACCTTCTACCTCTTCTATTGGTGCCTGAGCTATATTAACTTAGGTATGTGGACCGCAGTGAAGTACAGCGATGCTTTTGCCAAGGTGCTGGGCTACTCATTATACTACGCTAACCTGCTGTTCTACTTAAGCGTGATGCTCGTATTCCTTTTCTACAAAAAGTTAGTTCCCTCTGGTGAATGAATGATAGCTATTTACTTGCAGTATTCATAGGTGGCACGGTGTTAATCACCGTCTTTGCTGCCATGATGACGATATTCCTGATCATCCATAAGCATCGTCAGAACCGTACGCGGATGGAAAGCCAGCAGGCCGAATTCACGACAAAAAGCACGATGATGAACTCAAGAATTGAGCTTCAGGAGCAGTCTTTGGAGTTCGTTTCACAGGAAATTCATGACAACCTGGGGCAGGTGCTTTCCTTCAGTTGCCTCCAGCTTGCCGACATTCGGAACACCGTTTCGGAGCCTGGTTTACGCGAACGACTCACCAATAACTTAAACGTAACAAGAAAGGCGGTCCGCGAGCTGCGGATGCTAAGTCACAGTCTGAGTGGGCGCCTCATTGAGCAACGGCCTTTAGACGAGGTTGTAGATGCCGAACTGAACCGGATCAGCTCCTTCTGCCCCATGAGCTGCTCGCTCAAAGTGACCGGGGACGATGTAGATTTGCCGCCCGAAAGCCGACTCCTGATTTTTAGAATTGTGCAAGAGGCCCTCCAAAACATCGTGAAACATGCAGAGGCCGAATCGGTAGTGATTCGTATGAATTACGGACCGCGCCTATTCAGCCTTCAGATTGAGGACGATGGAAAGGGTATGAATGCGGATTTGGTCAATAGCAGCCGCTCCCTGGGCATGACCAACATGCGACAGCGCGCCCGCTTGCTGAAGGGTGATTTACTCGTGACCTCCAATGGTGAAAAGGGTACGCTGCTTACACTAAATATTCCATCTCGTTAGTTTTAAAAAAATTGCCTCATGATAAACGAATCCACCGTGCAGCAAGAGCCGGGCACAGCACCGGAAACCGGTAGCAAACCGCTCATTCGTGTGGCCCTTGCCGACGATCACACCATGTTCCGCAAGGGCATCATCGAGATTCTTCGAATGTCCAACCGATTTGAAGTAGTGACGGATGCTGCACATGGCCGCGAACTGGTGGACAAACTTGCGCAATTGCCAACGCCGCCTCAAGTCTGCCTTTTGGACGTCAACATGCCCTACATGGATGGTTACAAGACCATTGCAATGCTCCGGCTCATTTACCCCAAAATGAAGTTCCTGACCTTGTCCATGTATGACCACGAGTTTGCCATAATCAAAATGCTACGGCATGGAGCCAATGGATATCTGCTCAAGGAGGAAGACCCCGAAGTGCTGATGAACGCCATCGAATACATCGTGGATCACGACTTCTACCATTCCGAGCTTACCAACCGGCACTTAGACGCGCTCCGCACAGGCGAAGATTACCGCCGCATCAAGCTGACACCGAATGAAAAGCAGTTCCTCGAGCTCTGCTGCACCGAGCTGATCTACAAAGAGATTGCCCAACAGATGGGCCTTTCCGTCCGCACGATTGAAAGCTACCGCGATGATATGTTCAATCGTCTGGGCGTGACCACCCGCACCGGCCTGGTCATTTTTGCATTGAAAAATGGCTTGGTAGATCCTTAGTCCAACAGGCCGAAACCGAAACAATTCAGGTCGCCCATTGCCGAAAGCTTTGGGCGATTTTTTTGAACAACGATTCGCCCCAAAGCTGGTTTTTCGGGAGCCATTATTAATGGCTTTAAAGCCATTTGGCCCTTTCCCAAAGCGAATAAGGAAACCCATGCCTGGTAAGGCTTTCAGCGTTTCAAAGGACGCGTCCGGCACAGGCAAAATGCTTGCTCCAATACGCATCGTTCAGGCTGGTGATGACTACGCCCTGCGAACTTGAAGCGTGCACAAAGAAGTTGTTGATCAGGTAGAGGCCCACATGCGAAATCCGGCCTCTTCCCGTCTTAAAAAAGACCAGATCACCTGCCTGGCAATGCTCCCGATCTGAAATCAAACGAGTGGATTCTGCCTGCTCCAGCGCCGTTCGCACCAGATTGACGCCAAACACGTGCTCGTACAACTTCTGAACAAAGGCGGAGCAGTCTATCCCATCCTTGGAGTCACCGCCCAGCAGGTAACGTACCCCGTACCACTCATCAATGAATCGGTACAGACTGAGGTTATTGATAAGTTGCGGTGCCACATCCAGTAATGCCGCATACTTGGCCCGAAGCCCTTTCTCCAATGTATCCGTTGTGGCGGCTGCAGCAACGGTGGAATGCCTGGTCCGTACCCGGAGATTTCGTTCCGGGCCACGAAGGTTTACCTCATCCAGGTATTGAGATTGGGAAGCAAGCCTGCGGTGCGCTGCAGATTCCTGAACACCCTGCGACGAGGCACACGCTGAAAACAGCACTAGTCCAACAAGAACCGTAATTCCGTTCGCGAGTCTGCTTCGTCTTTTGCGCATGGGCCGGCGTTTTCTTCTTTGCAATAAATCGGTTTTCACAATGCCACTCTGGGAGCACTGCCGGCAAGAATCCGCCCGGTAGTGAGGTCCAAAAAAATAGCCACATGCGGGTTGCTGTGGCTATCTTTTTGCGGTACCAAAGAAAATTTGGATGCCGGCTTTTCGTAGCGAGGACAGGGATCGAACCTGTGACCTTTGGGTTATGAGCCCAACGAGCTACCGCTGCTCTACCTCGCGATGTGGGCGCAAATGTACAGCCTCCCCTGCGGCCCGCCAACTGTGGCTTCATCTTTAATTGACCTCCATAAGTACCGCTCTCAAATCGGCTACTTTTGGCGCCCTATGCAAAACCCTGGCTTCAAGGCGGGATTCGTCAACATTTTTGGCTTGCCAAATGCAGGAAAATCTTCGTTGATGAATGCATTGCTGGGAGAACAACTCGCAATCGTTTCACCCAAGGTTCAAACGACGCGGCACCGCATCCTGGGCATCCTCAACGAGCCGGGTATGCAAATCGTTTTTTCGGACACACCGGGAATCATTGAGCCGAAATACAAGCTTCATCAAAAGATGATGCAGCAGGTAAAAAATGCGCTTGAAGATGCCGACCTCGCCTTACTTATCGCCGATGTGAACGACGACCTTGAGCGCTTTCGTCCGGTTGCGGAAAGCCTCCATCTTGGGGTGCCCACCTTGCTGCTGTTGAACAAGTCGGACCTGATTTCAGACCCGGCAGTGCTGGCGCAAAAGCAGGCTCTTTTTCAGTCTGCATTTCCACAATGGGAAACGCTCCCGGTTTCCGCCCTGACGCGTGCCGGCCTTGACACTTTGCTGCAAAAAGTCCGTGCGGCTTTGCCGGAGGCGCCGCCCTATTTCCCGGAGGATGACATGAGCGATCGCCCGACGAGGTTCTTCGTCAGCGAACTGATTCGAGAGCAGATCTACGCGCTTTTTCAGGATGAAATTCCTTACCACACCGCTGTCATTATTCAGGCCTTCGAGGAAAAGCAAAGCCTTGATGTGATTAAGGCGGAGATCATCGTCAGTCGCGAAACACAGAAGATGATTCTGCTGGGGAAAGGCGGCCGTGGTATCAAGGAATTGGGCATTCGCTCACGAAAGAAAATGGAGGAATTCCTGCAGCGCAAAGTGCATCTGGAGTTGTTCGTGAAGGTTCGCCCTAAATGGCGCGATAACGAAGCCTACCTCCGCGAATACGGCTATGATAAATGAGCAGGCGATCTCTTGTGATGACCTCAGCGGATGGGCTCCCTCCCGGTTCTGCGCACATCTTTCCATGCTTCGTCTCGACAAGCTGCATCCTCTTGTTTCCGGCAATAAATGGTTTAAGCTGAAACACAATCTGGCTGCTGCCCAAAGCCGTGAAAATCACCAGATTCTGAGCTTCGGTGGAGGCTATTCAAACCATCTCATCGCAACTGCGGTAGCGGCACAGGCAGAAGGATTGAAAGCAATAGGTGTGGTGTGTGGTCATTACGAGGAAGCTCGTATGACGCCAACCTTGCAGCACTGTGTGCATGCCGGCATGGAGCTGGTGTTTTTGACGAAGCAGGAATATGCCCATGCAAAGGTGGATGCAAGCTTTGCTGAGCGTTTCTCCGATGCATTTATCATCCCCGAAGGGGGGCTGAATGAAGAAGGCATTCGCGGGGCGGGCGAGATGGCGCGTTTTGTCCCTGCCGACATCACAGACGTGTGTGTGCCCATTGGAAGCGGCACCAGCTTTTTGGGCCTGCGTCGGGCATTGCCACACTCGGTTCGCCTGCATGGGTTTTATGTGGCTCGCGATTTTGAGTATGCGGAATCACTGTGGGTAAACCAGCCTGAGGAGTGCAGAAAAAGCAGTTGTGTGCATCGGGTAGAAGACCCTCGATTTGGCAGGTGGAATCGTGCTGCAATTGATTTCATCCAAGACTTCTTTGCCGCGACGAATGTGCCGCTGGATGTGGTGTACACCTCGAAAATGATGGCTGCTGTGGAAGCCCTTTTAAGGAGTCATTTTTTCGCTGCAAATGCCCGAATCATGTGCCTGCACACGGGCGGCCTGCAGGGCAATCCGCCTGAGCTGCCACCGCCATTTCGGCCCACTTCTGAATCTCACTTTTAAGGTGCAAAGCTTTCCGAAGATTCAAATGCTTTGATCGTGCATTTTGCAGTCTATTCATGCTCCGACTTCGTTCCCGCATCGCGCCGACACCCAGCGGTTTTTTACATCTGGGCAATGCTTTCAATTTCCTGTTGACGGAGTTTCTCGTTCGCAGGGAGGGAGGCAGCCTGCGCCTGCGCATTGATGATATGGATGCGCCTCGGGTGCGGGAAGCTTATCTGCAAGACCTCTTCGAAACGCTGAACTGGCTTCAAATTTCACCGGACGAAGGCCCGCGGGATGTGGCGATGCAGCTATCTGTTTATTCGCAAAGCCTGCGACTGGAAAACTATCAGACGGCTTTACAGCAACTGGTGGAAACGGGCCTTGTCTTCGCCTGTACCTGCTCGAGAAAAGAAGTCGTTGAAGCAACACATGACGGCCAATATCCGGGTACCTGCCTGCATCGAAATATTCCCTTGGATACGCCCGATGCAGCTTGGCGCATACGAACACCGGAAGATTCAGTCGTTCAATTTCACGATGGGCTACTTGGGGCGCAAAGCATCTCCATTTGGAAAGAGCAGCGGCATTTTATTGTCCGGCGTCGTGATGGCTTGCCCTCCTATCATCTGGCCTCTCTGTGTGATGATGTGCAGTATGAAATCAACACGATTGTTCGTGGAGAAGATTTGCTCAGCAGCACCGGGGCACAGCTTTATCTCGCCGATATTTTGGGCTGGAAATCGTTTTTATCCGCACAGTTTCTACATCATCCGCTCTTGAAAGATGAGCAGGGCAACAAACTTTCGAAGGGTGCGGGGAGCTTGTCATTGCAGTCCTTGCGCCGCTCAGGCCTTAGCAGTGAGGGCGTCCGAGAAAAGGCGCGACAATGGTATGAGCCACTGCTGGCCGGATGCTCATTTCGCTGAATAGATTTCAACCTTGTTGTTGATTGGTTTCAGGGTTCGAAGGAACTGGTAAATGCAGGAAAGGTCCGCTTCCGTCATGCCGGCATACATCGTCCACGGCATGATGGTGTTCTTGCCACCCGGCTCCACCTTGGTTACCAATTCAGGCGAGAGATATTGCTTGAAATATTGGATGAACTGTTCGCGCGTCCACGGGCCCAGGCCGGTAGCATCAGGCGTAAGGTTCGCCGTGTGAACCACAAAATTTCCAGGTAGCGGAAATGCGCGGCCACCGCCAAATTCAGTACCTGCAATGAGCTGTGCTTTGTCGTCCACTTTCGTATGGCATTCCTTGCAGCCGGCAAGATTCACGAGATAGCCGCCATAAGCCACGCTGTCCGAAGGAGCGGGCATGACGACGGGATTACCCGGTTGGGGAATCGTTCGTTCAATCAGGCTGAACGGGAACTTGGGCTGGCTGGCGCGTGACGGATTGTTCTGTGCAGGTAAGGTTCGGATGTAGGCAATGATGGCCTGGATATCGGCCGGGTCCGCATGTCCATAATAGAAGTAGGGCATCAGCGGAAACAGCGGCTCGCCGTCTTTGGTTACCCCGCTGGTGATTGCGCGGGATAGCTCGCCGTCCGTCCATGTGCCGACATTATGAGAGGTGATGTTGGGCGAATAAAAGGTGCCGGGGAAGCCCATG
>JAMIQN010000338.1:0-3718 GCA_035914595.1 Chitinophagaceae bacterium
GGGCTATTTCCGCAACCCGCTTCGTATTCCCATTATGCTTGCCGGCAACTTCGGTGAATGTCGTCCCGGCCATTTTCATTCGGGTGTTGACATCAAAACCAAAGGCCACGAAAATGAGCCGGTGTATGCTGCCGCGGATGGTTATGTCAGTAGGATTAAGATGGAGCCAGGCGGCTTTGGTCATGCGCTGTATGTCACTCATCCGAACGGCTACACGACGCTTTATGCGCACCTCAATGACTTCGTTCCGGGCCTTCAAAAATTCGTGCGCCAAATTCAATATGCCCGCGAACGCTGGACGCTGGACACCAGTCTGCCGGCGAACCTTTTTCCGGTCAAAAAAGGAGAGCAGATAGCCTGGAGTGGCAACACCGGAGGCTCGACAGCGCCCCATCTTCACTTCGAAATTCGAAACACGAAAACGGAGCATCCGCTAAATCCGGAGCTCTTTGGTTTGCCCATCGCCGACAGCCAGCCGCCTACGCTCAAACGCCTCGCTCTTTATGACCTCAGTCAGGGTATTTACAACACACGGCCCCGCCTTTTTTCGCTGCGCAAAACGGGCCATCGTTATATCCCTACCAGCGATAGCCTGACCATGACCGGAAGCCCTATCGGCATCGCCATTCAGGTCGATGATTACATGCCGGGCAGCGCAAATACGCTGGCCATTTTTCAGATGGAATGGTACTTAGACGGCGCCCTGCAAAGCCGCATCCGGCTGGATGATATCGGCTATGACCGCACGCGCTATGTCAATGCCTACGCAGATTATGCGACGCATGAGCGCAGTGGTTTTTGGCTGCAATGCCTGTTTCAGCTACCGGGCAATCATCTGGATGGCATTTACTCAGGCCTCAATCCGCAACGGGGTATGTGGCTTCCGGAAGACACGCTTTTTCATCAGGTGCGACTGCTGGTAAAAGACGTCTGGGGCAATGCAAGCGAGCTTGTTTTTTATCTGCGCCATCAAGCCGCAAACCTGCAACAGGCCTGTAGCGAGCCGTCGCGACCTGATGTGATGAATTCTTTTGAGACGGCTTTTGCCCGCTGTTTTCTGGACGAAACGACACTCTATGATCAAGCCTGCATTTCGATGAAAGAAGAGCCGGATACCAATGCTTTTTCCGCACGCGTAACACTGGGTGAGCCTACTATTCCTGTACACCATAGTTTCCGGCTGGAGCTGAAGGCAAGTCGCCTCATTCCTTTTGCGCTGCGCTCGAAAATGGCGATGGTTTACCGGGATGGAAGTCGCGAAAATGGCCGCGCAGTAAGCCCTGAAGCGCAGAACTGGTATGCCGCATCGGTGCGGGCCTTGGGAACCTATCGCCTGGTGGTGGACACGGTGGCCCCATCTGTAAGGCTGCTGTCTCCCAGAGGTAAGCAATTCAGCCATGCGAAAGAGATTCGGTTTCTTGCTAAGGATGCCATCACTTCCGTAAAAGATTTTCGTGGTGAACTGGATGGGAAATGGATTCTCTTCGAGCAGCACGACGATTTTTGGACTTATCGTTTCGATGCGCATTGCCCCCGCGGCAGTCACAAACTGGTTGTTCGTGCTACGGATGAAAACGGCAATGCGATAACGCAGCATTTTACATTTACCCGCTAAGACCATGAGCCGATTGATTGCCACGCTTATAGGGCCGCTCGGCTTTTTGGTCAGGCAAAAAAGGAACGACAACATGCTACAAGCAGGCGAAAGGGTACCTGATATTTCAGTGCCCGACCAGGAAGGGAACGCGATATCCCTGGCGGATTTCAGTGGTAAAAAGGTGGCACTCTACTTCTATCCCAAAGACAATACGCCGACTTGCACGGAACAGGCCTGCAGCCTTCGGGACGGCACCGCACAACTCTTAAAAAAAGGAATCGTCGTCGTGGGTGTCAGCGCGGATAGCACAACGCGGCACCGCAATTTCATTCGCAAGTTTTCATTGCCTTTTCCGCTGCTGGCAGATGTGGATCATCATCTGATTGATGCCTTTGGCGTGTGGGGTGAAAAGCAGCTTTTCGGTCGGAAGTACATGGGCATTCACCGAACCACTTTCCTCATCAATGAAGACGGAACCATTGCTCATGTGATCACCAAAGTGGATGCTGCCCACCATGCAGCACAGATTCTTCAGACCTGGGGTCTTTAGCATGAAGCAGGTTCTTGGCTACCTGACCGGCTATTTCCGTAGCCATTGCAACTACCGCTACCTCGCTGCCCTGGCGTGTTTTGTAGCGGCTGCCATTTACCTGAATTTTTTTGTTCGAAGCGAAACGCAGTGGATTCATGCGGATCCGAGCAGCCTGCATCGCCTGCTGAAATACCTGCTTGGTTATGGAGTAATTTTTGGCGGAGCCTATGCCCTGCTCTTGTTCTTTGACCGGGATGCAAGCCTGCGCCGGCCGCAGCTTTGGGGGCTGATTGCATTTGCCGTTTTGCTGTTTGCGGTGCGGGCCTGGGCCCAGCCGGACTGGCCCTGGCTGACGCGTCAGGTGCCGGATGCTTATCAAATTGTCTATCGGAAAATTATCATCAACGGGATGGGCTTTGTCTGCCTGTTTGTGCCCTGCTTTATTTATTGGTGGTGGAAGGATCGGCGGGTGGAGCCGCTGTATGGTTTTCATGCACGAGGCGTCGTTCTCTGGCCCTATTTCGTTTTGATATTGCTGATGCTGCCCCTTCTTTTTGCCGCAGGCAGCCGTCCCGATTTTCAGCAGGTGTATCCGAGGGCCGCACATCTTTTTCTGTTGCCGCAAGACCCGCACCGTGTGGCCGCCACCGCTGTCTATGAGCTTGCTTACAGTGCCGATTATGTAGTCACAGAATTTTTCTTCAGAGGCTTTCTGATACTGCCTTTTGCACGGCTGGTAGGGGCTAGGGCTATCCTACCCATGTGTGCATTTTATGTGGCTATTCATTTCGACAAGCCACTGGGTGAATGCATCTCTTCCTTTTTCGGAGGCTGGATTTTGGGCATCCTTTCCTGGCGCAGCCGTTCCATTTATGGTGGTGTCATCGTGCATTTGGGCATTGCACTGGCAATGGAGCTGGTAGGCTGGCTGTTGTAGCGAAGGCTTTTTTGTGCATAAACGGCACCCTCAATCGCAAATTGATCCGGTGGTGCTTAAAGTAGAAACTTCCCAAATCGTTCGCTCAGTCCTCCTCATCCATTTCCGGGCTTTCCATTTTGCCCTTCGTCCGCTCTTTCCCTCCCAGCACAATCACGATTTCGCCCTTCGGCGGATGTTTTTCAAAATGCGCGCTCAGCTCTGCCAGGCTGCCGCGTTTCGTTTCTTCAAAAAGCTTCGTCAGCTCGCGGCTTACAGATGCCGGGTGTTCAGCGCCGCAATGCGCGGCAAGGTCCTGCAAGGTGCGCAGCAGGCGGTGCGGCGATTCATAAAGGATGACGCTTCGGCTCTCTTCCGCAAGCGTACGGAGGGCGGTCTGCCGGCCTTTTTTGACCGGTAAAAAACCTTCAAACACAAAGGCACTTGCAGGAAGCCCGCTTTGCAGCAAAGCAGGCACAAAGGCTGTGGCACCGGGCAGGCATTCTACCTCAATTTCCTCGCGGATGCATTCGCGCAGCAACAGAAAACCCGGATCTGAAATACCGGGTGTGCCGGCATCACTCAGCAGGGCCAGGCGCTGTCCCGATTTTAGCCGACTGATGAAATGACTAAGCTGCTTGTGCTCGTTGTGGGCGTGATAGGCCGCCAGCAG
>JAMIQN010000339.1:0-9405 GCA_035914595.1 Chitinophagaceae bacterium
GCTGCTGCCATGATGCCGTTTACCGGGTCCAATATTTTGCCGAAGGCCGGAACGGATGCACTGAAAGGATGGTTCAGCACCCAAAGCAGGGCAAGGGTACACAGCAGGGGAATCAGTCGCAGCACACGCATAGGCCGGTGTTTACAGATAAAGCTAAGCCCTGTGCCGGATGCATTTTCAGCACGCCTATCCTTCACACTATGCGATTTCGCTTCTTGCAATGGAAGCCTACATCACCACTACCTGTACCGTCGTCCGCGTCTTTTGTTCGAGTAGGATGGTGCGGTTCATCGTGAGTCCGAAAAGGATTTCGGGTGTGTAATGACGCACCGTCATCAGGCTTACATTTTCGTTGCGGCGCACGCGGTAGGCAGGCTCCAGTGCTGCAATGAGCGCGGCAATCTTGTCGGGTCGGTTGTCTAAGCAGGCCGTGAAGGAGATGGCTGCATTCTGAATCATATTCACACGCACTTTGAGGCGGGCGAAGATGTCATAGATAAAAGAGAGTGCGTCTTCGGTGATGAAAGAGAAGTCCAGCGTCGTCACCTGAAGCAGTACCTGCTCGCGCTTCCAAACGATGATGGGCGGGTAGGCAAGCTGCGTTTCATCCGCATGAATGACCGTGCCACGTTCTTCACGGTCTAAAAAGCATTTTACATAGAGCGGGATGCCCGCATTGTGCAGCGGCTTGATGGTTTTCGGGTGAATGACCTGTGCGCCGTAGTAGGCCATTTCAATGACCTCTGCATAGGTGATGTGCGGAATCTGAACCGTGTCCGGAAAGAGGCGCGGGTCGGCATTGCGCAGGCCGGCCACATCCTTCCAGATGCTGATGCCATCGGCGTCGAGCATAGATGCCAGTAGGGCTGCCGTATAGTCAGAGCCTTCGCGCCCCAGCGTCACCGACTGGTTGTTGGCAGTGGCGCCAATGAAGCCTTGCGTGACCACCAGCCGACCGGAATCTAGGATGGGCTGCAGGATGCGGCGAGCTTCCGTGCGGGTGTATTCCAAATCCACACCGCCTTCTCGCCAGTTTTCATCCGTGCGCAATACATGCCGAATGTCTATCCACTCATTGGCGATGCCGGCCTCTTCCAGCACCAACGAAAACAGACGGGTGCTCATCAATTCACCCACGCAAACAATCTGGTCGTAGGAGTAGTCAAAGCGGTTTTCATCGGCATCATCCACGGCCCAATGCAGCTCCGTGAAGAATTGCGACAGCTCCGTCACTGCTTTTTGATACCCTTCGGGCGACAACACCGCACGCGCATAATCGAGGTGCTGTTGCTCCAGAGCCTCTGCCAGCCTGCGGCCATCCGCTTTGTCGCTGCAGGCAGCCCGAACGATTTCTTCCAATGCATTCGTCGTTTTACCCATCGCAGAAACCACGACAACGAGAGGGCGCGGCGCATCCGCAATGATGGGAAGCAAGGCCTTCATCCGCTCGGGTGTGTGGATGGAGGCACCACCGAATTTGTAAACGTGCATGATTAAGAAATCTTGAGGCTTTGAAATATGGCGCGCAAAATTCGTGACTCCGGCCTTTCCCGCTGAGAGCTTTTATTCCTTCCTAAAAAGGATTTGGAGGAAGGGCCTAAGGGCGGAATTGGCAGGTCATTGCCGAAGTAGGAACTTGCGCCGCTTTTACGATAGAAATATGTACAGAACCCACACCTGCGGCGAGCTGCGCCCGGCAGATATTGGAAAACGTGTAACCCTGGCCGGCTGGGTGCAATACCTGCGCCAGAAAGGGGCCGTGAGCTGGATTGTGCTGCGCGACCGCTATGGCATGACGCAACTGGTGTTTGAAGAAGGCCGCAGCCGGCCCGAACTGCTGGAGGTTGTGAAGAAAATTGGCAGAGAAGACGTGCTGCAGGTGAGCGGTGAGGTGATTGAACGCTATTCCAAAAACAAAGATTTGCCGACAGGCGAGATTGAGATTTTGGTGGAAAGCCTGCAGGTGCTCAACCATTCGGCAACGCCGCCTTTCACCATCGAAGAAGAAAGCGATGGCGGGGAAGACATCCGGATGAAATACCGCTATCTCGACCTGCGCCGTCCGCCCTTGCGCCGCAATCTGGAATTGCGCCACCGCGTGAGCCGTGCGGCCCGCAGCTATCTGGATGCACAGCAGTTCATCGAAATCGAAACACCTTTTCTAATTCGTTCCACACCGGAAGGTGCCCGCGACTTTGTGGTGCCTTCGCGGATGAACCCCGGCCAGTTTTATGCGCTGCCGCAAAGCCCGCAAACCTTCAAGCAACTGTTGATGGTAAGTGGCTATGACCGCTATTATCAGGTCGTGAAATGCTTTCGGGATGAAGACCTCCGTGCCGACCGTCAGCCGGAGTTTACGCAGATAGACTGTGAGATGTCCTTTGTGGAGCAGGAAGACGTGCTGCAGACATTTGAAGGCCTGTTCCGCCACATCTTCAAAGAGCTGAAAGGGCTTGAATTTCCGGAGGCCTTCCCGCGCATGAGCTGGGAGGATGCCATGCGCAATTATGGCAACGATAAGCCCGACATCCGCTTTGGCATGAAGCTCTGCAACCTGAAAGTGCAAGGTCAATATGAGGCTCCGGTGCTGGCAGATTCCGAGTTTAAAGTCTTTCAGGAAGCTGCTACGATCATAGGCCTGCGGCTGGAAGGCGGTGCAGCCTGGACCCGCAAGCAGGTGGACGAACTGACGGAATGGGTGAAGCGGCCTCAGATTGGCATGAGCGGTCTGGTGCAGTTACGTCACAATGCAGACGGCAGTTTCAAGAGTAGCGTTGATAAATTTTTTACTTCAGAACAGCAGGCAGCGTTGTGCGCTTTCTGCAATGCCGGTGCCGGTGATATGGTGCTGCTACTGGCCGGCGGTGAAGCCCGGACCCGTAAAGCTGCTGCCGAATTACGCCTTCATCTGGGCAATCTTCTGGGCCTGCGCAAGGCTGACGAATTTGCACCGCTTTGGGTGGTGGACTTCCCCTTGCTGGAAGAAGCAGAAGATGGAAGCTGGGCAGCCCGTCACCATCCTTTTACGGCGCCCAAACCTGAACATGCAGCCTGGCTCAGCGACAGAGGCCACTTCGGCGACATCAAGGCAAATGCCTACGACATTGTCCTGAACGGAACCGAAATCGGAGGTGGCTCTATCCGCATTCATGACCGTAGGCAGCAGGAAGAGATGTTTGCTGCGCTGGGTCTGAGTGCTGCAGAAGCGCAGGAGCAATTTGGTTTTCTGCTTGGTGCTTTTGAATTCGGGGCGCCACCGCATGGAGGTATTGCCTTTGGCTTCGACCGGCTGTGCGCGTTGCTGGGTGGTCAGGAAACGATTCGCGATTTTATTGCCTTCCCGAAGAACAATGCAGGCCGTGACATGATGCTGGATGCCCCTGCCGGCATCAATGATGCGCAGCGCAAAGAGCTGGGCCTTTGAATTGGTGGAAAGAAATCGTGATAGTGCCATTCGGAATGCGCTTGCAGGCGCGGGCTACCTTCGAAAGCCATGAAACATTTGCGCTCCCTGCGGAAGTATTTTATCCGGTATCGCTGGCGCTTTCTGCTGGGTGTGTTGTTTGTGACCGCAGCTAACCTGTTTGCGGTATTGCCGCCGGTGGTGGTGCGGCGCACGATTGATGGCGTCATTTCAGGTATTGACGGCTATCGCCTGAGTGCAGGCAGCAAGTTGAGCGGCGAGATGGCTGCGAACATCTTTTCGTTCGTGCTCTGGAATGCCCTGCTCATTCTTGCACTGGCCGTGCTACGCGGCGTGTTCATGTTCTTCATGCGGCAGACGTTGATTGTGATGAGTCGCCATATTGAGTTCGATCAGAAGAACGAAATCTACAAGCACTATCAGGAGCTGGACACGCAGTTTTACCGAACGCATTTCACCGGCGATCTGATGAACCGCATCTCCGAAGATGTGTCGCGGGTGAGGCAGCATACCGGTCCGGCCATCATGTACTCTGTGAACCTGGCCGTGTTGGCGACGATGTGCATCTGGGGCATGCTGCGTGTGAATGCAACCCTAACCTTGTTCGTGCTGGGGCCAATGCCGGCGTTGGCGTTGTGCATTTATCTCGTCAACAAAATCATTTATCGGAAAGGCGAACGCATTCAGTCGCAGTTATCGCAGCTCACGACCACGGCACAGGAATCTTATTCGGGAATTAGGGTCATCAAATCGTTCGTACAGGAGCGGAACATGCTGGCGCATTTCAATGCTACCTCGGAACAGTATCGGCGCAGTGCCGTCAACCTCGCACTGACGGAGGCCGTCTATTTCCCTTCGATGAATCTTTTTGTCGGGCTAAGTTTCCTGGCAACGGTGCTGATTGGCGGCTATTTCGTGATGCAGGGCAGTATTACACCAGGCAATATTGCTGAATTCGTTATCTACATCAACTTGCTCATGTTTCCCATCTCCAGCCTGGGCTGGGTTGCCACGATGATGCAGCGCGCGAGTGTGTCGCAGGAGCGCATTGATGAATTTCTTTTGACCAAACCTGCCATTCAATCGCCGGAGCATGGAACGAAAAAGAGCATTACGGGAGAAGTTGTTTTTGATAGGGTCGGCTTCACGTATCCGCACACGGGTATCGTAGCGTTGAAGCAGTTTGCTCTACGCGTGAAACCGGGTCAGAAGGTGGCTATCATTGGCAAAACAGGATCAGGCAAGAGCACGCTGGCTCATCTGCTCTTACGGATGTATGACGCCAGTGAAGGCAGCGTTACAATTGATGACATACCTGTGAAGGATTATGACTTGCAAAGCCTGCGCCGGGGCATCAGTTACGCACCGCAGGAGTCCTACCTTTTTTCAGACACCATCTTCAACAATATTCGTTTTGGTTGCGATGATGCTACTGCCTCAGAGGTGCGGGAAGCCGCTCGGTTAGCGGATTTGGACAAAGAGATTGAAGGCTTTGCTAATGGCTATGAAACGGTGATTGGGGAGCGTGGCGTGATGCTGAGTGGCGGACAAAAACAGCGCCTGGTACTGGCGCGGGCTATCCTGAAAAGAAGTGCGGTACTCATGCTGGATGAATGTCTGTCGGCGGTGGACACACGCACGGAACAGACCATTCTGAACAACCTGCGTGCATACCTGAGCACGCGCACAACGCTGGTCATCACCCACCGGATTTTTACCTCGTGGAATTTTGATCACATCATCGTGCTGGATAATGGCAGCATTGCAGAGGAAGGCACGCATGAGTCGTTGATGGCTGCGAACGGGAGGTATGCAAAGCTTTATCGCCACCAAACCGAGGAGCATGAATCTGAAGGGCGGAATCCATCAATGAGCTAAGAGCGCACGGATCGTTTGCGCATCTGCTTCGCGAAAATCGCCGGGCAAGAGACCGTCCAGACTGACATTGCCAATCGCTTCGCGCACGAGGCGCAGTGTAGGAAAACCAACGGCAGCCGTCATGCGGCGCACCTGGCGATTGCGTCCTTCTGTAAGCGTCAGTGAGAGCCACGAGGTGGGTACCGACTTGCGAAACCGAATAGGAGGATTGCGCGGAGGAAGCATCGGTTCTTCAGAAAGGCGCGTGGCCAATGCCGGTTTTGTCCGGAAGATTTTTCCGTCAATGCGAAGGGTGACGCCCTCTGAAAGTTGCCGAATTGCTTCATCCGAAATCAGACCTTCTACCTGCACGAGATAACGACGAGGATGTGCGAAGCGTGGGTCGGTAAGTCGGTGGGAAAGACTCTTGTCGTTGCTAATCACAATCAGGCCTTCGCTGTCGTAGTCAAGTCGCCCGATCGGGTAACAATCTTTAGGCAGTCCGTGCAGAAAATCGGCGAGTGTTTTCTTGTTTTCAGAAGCAGAAAACTGCGACAGTACTTCAAAGGGTTTGTAGAAAAGCAGTGTGCGCATTTGCAAAACCTGATATGCGGAAAGCCGCTGCAGTCAAGGCTTTCAGGCTATCCATAAAAAAACCCGGCAGAGTTGTGAGCTGCCGGGCTTTATAAGGATGGGTTAGTAAGCACAATCCCTACACAATATTAGCCTGCATTTTTTCACGCACAAAAAATTCACTCAAAAATTTTAGCTGTTGTGGAGAAGCTGTGGACAGGATTGCTACGAACAAGCGTTTGCAAAATCGCAAATGAAGCGCGTGATGTCCGGAATAAATCGAAAGGCAAGACGGAGGGTTTTCAATTTTGAAGAAAGCAAAAAAGAAGAGCCCGGGTGTGCGGTGTTACCAGTCCTTTTCAAGACGTGTGGGCACTGCCTTGCGCTGTTGCAACCGGTCGTGAAGTTTCCGCTCGTCCTGCGCCAGGGCCTTCAAAATATTGTCGGCCTGCTGCTGGGAAATCTTGCTGGATTGCGGCTGCGGATGTTGGTTTTGCTGCTGCTGATCCTTTTCTCCCTGATCCTGTTGCTGCTTCTGGTTCCCCTGCTTCTGATCCTTATTCTGCTGGTTCTGCTGCTGCTGATTTTGCTTGTTCTGCTGGTTCTGTTGCTGCTGTTGTTGTTGATTCTTGCCACCTCCCTGTTGTTGTTGCTGACGCATTTTGGCGAGGGCGTAAGAGAGGTTGTATTTCGCGTCCGCATCATTAGGGTTGTTGCGCAGCGACTGCTTGTAGGCGTCCACCGCCTCCTGCCATTTTTGTTGGCTCATGTAGCTGTTGCCGATGTTGTATCGGGCACCGGCTTTCATGTCGGAAGTCTTGGAGGATTGCGCGGCTTTATCGAGCACCTGGCGGGCAGCGTCATACTTCTTCTGCTGCATGAGTGCATCGCCGAGGTTGAACATGCCGGGTGTGTAGCCGGGGTCTTTCCTGAGTGCTTGCTCGTAGGTCTTGGCAGCTTCGTCAAACTTTTTCTGCTGATACAGCTGGTTGCCTTTGTTGACCAGACGGCGCTCCTGCGCAGCCGCAGGCAGGGCACCGGCGATGCAGAGCACCGCAACAAGCAGAGAGAGTTTTACGCGGCCTTCCATAGTCGGATATTCTTAGCACCGGGAATAAGTCGTTCTGCAATGAGCAAGAGCAAAGCCGGCAGTAGAAAAAACTGGAAATACGATTTGAAATCCACGTAGCTGATAGCGCCCATGCCGCGGCCTTCCATCTGATCAATGGTACCGGCGAGGCGGCTGGCCGCATCTTCAGCATTACCCAAAAGCTGGTAGCTGCCCTGCCCGATGTCGGCGAGGTTGCGCAGCTCGTCCTGGTTCAGTTTTGAAAGCACCTGCTGGCCGTTTTCATCCAGCTTCGGAGCATGAGTGACGGGGTCGAAGAGGAGTGCGCCCTGCTCCGATCCTACGCCAATCGTGTGAATGATGACACCCTGGCTGGCGGCTTCTTTTGCCAGGGTTGCCGCTTTCTCATCGTGGTCTTCACCGTCCGAGATAATGATCATCGTTTTGTGCTTGCGCTCCTTTTGTGAAAAGGATTTCATGCCCAGCTCAATGGCGTCACCCACTACCGTACCCTGCGTAGGCACCATCGAAGGATTGGCACTTTGAAGCATGAGCTGCACCGATGAATAATCCACAGTCAGTGGAACTTGCAGGTAGGCTCGCCCCGCAAAAACAATGAGGCCCACGCGGTCGTTATGGAGCTTATCCAGCAGGCGCTCAATAAACTGCTTGGCCCGTGTGAGGCGATTGGGTTGCAGGTCCTGGGCCAGCATGCTGTTGCTCACGTCCAGCGCAATCATGACGTCCACGCCTTTGCGCTGCACCTGCTCGGGATGGCCGCCACCTTGCAGATTAGCCGCTCCGATGATAATTAAGGTAAGCGCAGATAAGAGCAGGATGGATTTGAGGGCAAGCCTTCCCGGAATTCTGCCGAGAAATTGAGCAGCACTAAGGGCAGGATCGCCCATGCTTTTTGCTCTTCGGCTCCGCCAAAAAATGAGCAGCACGAAGAGCAGCACTAAGAGCGGCAATACAACAAACCACCAGAGATATTCAGGGTGCTGAAAGCGAATCATGCGATGCGTGCAAATGTAGCCGGAGGCATTGCTCGCCTCAGGCGGACTGCTGCTTTTGAATGGATTTTAACAGCCGGAACGGAGACTGCTTGTCACTTGGCCGGCCGTAGTAAAGGCTGGTATTCCGAAGGGTTGCTCAGTAATGCAAGCGCTTTCTGAACGTCTTCATCGCTGCGAAGGCTGTGCGCAATTCGCCCACGAAGGAAGTAGTAGCGAGAGATGATTTCACTCTCCAAAAGCTCCTTGACCTGCGTCTGATTTTTCTGGAGGTCTTGTTTCTTGTCGTGGCTCAATTTGGCGCGAAGCGCAGCAAATTCAGGCTTTGCAGCGTCATAATAGTTTTCGCGGATTGCATTTTCCTGCAAAGAATCGAAAGCGATTTCGGTGTTTGTCTTGTAGGAATAATCTTTCCCTTCCAGCCATTTCGTAAAGTCATTCCATTCTGCGGCACTGAGGTTGAAGTTGGCTGCATCGTTGAGCTTCGGATGCTTGCGGACATACTGTGTCGTGTAGTCAAAAATGAAATTCTTCGCGTAGAGAGCTACCGCAATCTTGCTGGCAGTAGCACCGCTGACCTCTACATCTGGATCTACGCCGCCACCGCTCAGCACCGTCCGGCCGTGCTTCGTTTTGTATGCTTTTTTCAGCGAGTCCGGCACGCGGCCCACACTGCCATCGGGATTGCGGTGGGTGTAGTCAAGAGCCTGAATGCAGCGTCCGCTCGGCGTATAGTAGCGTGCTGTCGTCAGCTTTAGCCTGGCGTTATAGCCAAGGGGGCGGGTGGTTTGCACGAGTCCTTTACCATAGCTGCGCTCACCGATGATGATGCCCCGGTCCAGGTCCTGCATGGTGCCGGCAACAATTTCGGAGGCAGAAGCGGAGGAGTGGTTGACGAGCACAGCAAGAGGAATGTTCAGGTCCCAGGCAGCACCGGTTGTCTTGAAATCTTTGTCCCATTCCTGCATTTTCCCGCGTGTGCTCACTACGAGTTGGTCACGGTCTATAAAGAGGTTGCAGACGTTGATGGCTTCGTCCAGCAGGCCGCCGGGATTGTTGCGCAAGTCGAGAATCACGGCGCTGAGCTTGGGGTGAACGCCTTTGAGGCTATCCAGCGCATCGCGTACTAAGCGGCCACAACCGGGTGTGAACTGAGTGAGGCGAACAAACGCGACATCCTTATTCGGCCCCAGCAAACCCGCGAAGGGAACGGATGAAAGTTCAATTTCACCACGCGTAATCATCTTTGTCTCTTCTGCCGAATTCAAGGCATCTTTCAACCGAATGCTGACCTGAGTGCCGGGCGAGCCTTTCAGCAGCGTGCTGATATCATCCACGGATTTTCCCTGCACGGGATGCCCGTCAATTTCCAGAACCTGATCGCCCGGATGAATACCTGCTTTTTGTGCAGGGCTGCTTTCATACACATCACCGATGTAGATATTGTCGCCGCTGCGCCGCATGGAAGC
>JAMIQN010000340.1:0-6465 GCA_035914595.1 Chitinophagaceae bacterium
TGCCAGGCAGAAATTGGCGTCTCTTCGGCAATGGCTGCATCGGCACTTGCTGAATGCCTTGGCGGCACACCTGCTCAATGTATGCAGGCTGCAGAAATTGCGATGGAACACCATCTGGGCATGACCTGCGACCCTGTAGCCGGCCTGGTTCAGGTGCCCTGCATCGAACGCAACACAATGGGTGCTATCAAGGCAATTACAGCAGCCCAGCTTGCCTTACAAAGTAAGCCCGAGGATGCGGTGGTATCACTGGATGCCGTGGTGGAAACGATGTGGCAAACGGCTCTGGACATGAATGGCAAATACAAGGAAACGGCAGAAGCCGGCCTGGCCACTCATATTCCCCTGAATGAAACTTTTTGCTGAGCCTTACTCCGAAAAAATTTCGGTAGTGATGCTTCCGTCTTCGCGCACATAACCGCGAAACATGCCACGTGTGTTGAAGGGCATGGCGATGTTTCCTTTTCGGTCAATGGCAATCAGGCCCCCCTTTCCACCCAGTGCTGCGAGCTTGTGGAAGATGAGTTCGGCAGCCGCTTCGGGCAACGGCTGATGCCCTATTTCCACCTGATCAGATAATGACTTCGCCACTGCCAGTCGAATGAAATATTCTCCGTGACCGGTGCAACTGACAGCACAACCCACATTGCTCGCGTAGGTGCCTGCGCCAATGATGGGGCTGTCGCCAATTCGATTCCATCGCTTGCCCGTCATGCCGCCCGTTGAGGTTCCTGCAGCCAGATTGCCGAAGGCATCCAGCGCCACCGCGCCCACCGTTCCATACTTCCAATCGGGAGATGCAGGTAAAGAATCACCCGCCGAACCGCAATGACCCGAAGGCTGAACCGCAACAGACTTACGAGCCTGTTTCCAGGCATTCCATTGATGCCTTGTGAAGAAGTAAGAAGGCTTTACCATGACACAGCCGTGGCTGGCGGCAAAGGCATCGGCCCCTCTTCCTGCCAGCATCACGTGTGGGCTCTGACACATCACGGCCCGAGCTGCTTTGATGGGGTTCTTCACGCGCGTGACACCCGCCACCGCCCCTGCCTCCAGGCTGCGCCCGTCCATGATACTTGCATCCAGTTCATTGCGCCCCTCGTAGGTGAACACGGCGCCTTTTCCTGCATTAAAAAGGGAGTCGTCTTCCAGCACGCTGATGCTTGCTATGACTGCTTCAATGGATGTACCACCTTCCCTGAGCACTGCATAGCCGGCTTTCAAAGCCCGCTCCAATCCCTCCCGGTATTTTGCTTCATTGGCTTTGGTGACGCCGCCCATTGCGCCTGCTCCCCCATGCACGACCAAAGCAAATCTGGGGAGCTGCTGCGCGAAGACCGGCGCAGGCATTGCGAAAAGCAGAACAACAATCAGAAGGCGCCGGCTCATCCGATAAAGATAACCGGCAGCCTTAGGCGGCACTGCCTTCCCCACCCGGCTTGGGTCCTTGCTTGCCTCCCTGGTTGCGCGGTTTGTGTCTGCCGCCCTGATGCCGCTGCTGCGCGCCCTGACGGCCTTTCGTTTGCTTACCCTCAGAGGGAGCAGCTTGTTGTTGAGGCTTTGGCTTTTGCTGCTGCTTTTTTTGCTGCTTTTGTGCTGCGTCTTTGGTATTCGCCTGTTGTGCCGGCTTCTGACCCTGCTGACGCTGCGATTCATTTTTTTGGGCAGCCTTCTTTTTACGAGCCTTGGCATTGCGCTCAAGCGCGCGTAAGCTTAGTTGGCCCACATCATTGACAAAGCTGTGGTCGCCTTCATCCGCATAACGACTACCCGGGCGGCGTTCGGAAACAATTTCGGCAGCACCCAGTTCATCCGGTTTGATGCCTTCCTTATTCATTGCTTTGATCTCCCTGACACGCTCAATACTCAGCGGATACTGAGCGCTGCTGCCGGCGTAAGAATACCACATGAGATTGCGGAAGATGTCGCGCTTTTGAAGGGTGGCCCTGCCTTGTGCCGTTTCGATGCTATCTGCGTCTGTTGGGAAATTCTTGAGCGCATCCATGTAGGTGTCCAGCTCATAATTCAGGCAGCATTTCAGGCGGCCACATTGCCCTGAAAGTTTCGTCTGGTTAATGCTCAGATTCTGATAGCGGGCAGCAGAGGTATTTACTGTCTTGAATTCGGTAAGCCAGGTAGAGCAACAGAGCTCCCGACCACAGGAACCGATACCTCCAATCTTAGCACTTTCCTGCCGGGCACCAATCTGGCGCATCTCCACTTTGACGTGAAAGTCGGCCGCATAATTTTTAATCAGTTCGCGAAAATCTACGCGCTGATCGGCGGTGTAGAAGAAGGTAGCTTTGCGCCCATCGGCCTGCAGCTCTACCTCCGCAATTTTCATCTCGAGGCCCATGCTGCGCGCAATGGCGCGGCTACGAATGAGCATCTCCTTTTCGCGCGCCTTTTGTTGGTGATATTGCTCGATCTCGGCTTCTGTGGAAGGACGCAGCACCTTTTTGATGTCTGCCGTTTCTTCCACGCGGTGCTTCTTCATCTGAAGCTTGACCAGCTCACCCTGCAAGCTTACCTGGCCTATATCATAGCCGCCCACACCTTCCACCGTTACCCAGTCGCCCTTCACAAAAAGGGAGGAAGTGCTGTTCTGGAAAAAGTCCTTTCGGCTACCGCGTTTAAAGGATACTTCGATTATGGAAAAAGGCTTGGCGCCGTCCGCGAGGGGCATGTCGGAGAGCCAGTCAAAAACGTTTAGTCGGTTGCAGCCACCGGAGGAGCAGCCCCCGTTGCCGCCGCTGCCACAATTGCCACAGGCCATGGTGCGTATCGTTGGTTTATGAAGACGGAGGGCCGGCAAAGAGAGGATGCATACTCCTGCCGGGGTGCCTTCGCAGCTACCCACACATGCAGGATTACAAGACCTATAAAAAGCAGCAAAGTGAAATGCAGCATATGAATTGCCTGGCACCGCCGAGGGTGAGAAAATAGGAGTGCCTGCGAAAATACGAAAGCAGTTTATCCAGCCGGGTTCGGAGCAGCTTCTTCCAGCAAGGCTTCGGCTGCTATCAGGTCTTCATGCAACACTCGGTCTGCATCCATAAAGGGCACCCGGCTTCTCAGCTTTGCAAATACCTGCTCCAACGATGCCGAACTGGTAGCCGGCCTGCGTAATTCCAGGGCCTGTGCCGCACACAGCCATTCTATTGCCAGCACACGCTGCACATTCTTCATGACGCGATACAGTTTCGTTGCGGCATTCGCACCCATGCTCACATGGTCTTCCTGACCATTGCTGCTCACGATGCTATCTACCGAGGCCGGCATGCACAGCCCCTTATTCTGGCTGACGATGGAAGCAGCCGTGTATTGGGCAATCATAAAGCCGCTGTTCAGGCCGGCATCCGGGGCGAGGAAAGGCGGCAGGCCGCGCTGTCCGGAAATGAGCAAATAGGTTCTGCGCTCCGAAATATTAGCTAATTCGGAAAGGGCGATGGCCAGAAAATCCAACTGCAAGGCCAGCGGCTGACCGTGGAAGTTGCCCCCGCTAAAAATCCGGTCATCGGGTTCGGAGACGATGGGGTTGTCGGTCACGGCGCTCAGCTCTGCTTCCACCACCGAAGTGGCCATGCGCAACACATCGAGCGTGGCGCCATGCACCTGCGGAATGCAGCGGAAGGAATAGGGGTCCTGCACCTGAGGCTTGTCGGTTTTTTGCAGCGCACTACCTTCCAGCCAGGCCCGCATCCGGGCGGCAGCGTCAATTTGTCCCGGGTGTGCGCGCAATCGGTGAATGGTAGGATGAAAAGGCTCTGCTTTTGCATTGAAGGCATCCGCGGATAAGGCAGCAATCGCAGCGGCCCAACCGGTCAGCCGGCGGCCGGCCCGTAAGGCCCAGACAGCATACGAGCTCATGAACTGCGTGCCATTGAGCAAGGCCAGGCCTTCTTTCGCACTCAGGCGCATAGCCTGCAAACCCGCTTCCTGCAAGGCTTGCACAGCAGTACAACGCTTCCCTTTGAAATAAACTTCACCCTTGCCCAGCAAAGGCAGTGAGAGATGCGCGAGGGGCGCCAGATCGCCGGAGGCACCCAAAGAACCCTGTTCGTACACCACCGGCGTGATGCCGAGATTGTAGAAGTCTGCGAGGCGCTGCACCAGCTCGGGGCGCACACCGCTAAAGCCCTGGCTCAGTCCATGCACTTTCAGCAGCAGCATCAGCCGAACGACTTCCTGCGGCACTTCATCGCCCATGCCACAGGCATGAGAGCAGACGAGATTTTCCTGTAGTTGTGCCAGGTCGTCCGGAGCGACGCGCACATTGCACAGCGAGCCGAAGCCCGTGTTGATACCATAATACGTTTCGCCACTCTGCAGCTTGGTTTCGAGATAGGCGCGATTGGCGCGGATGCGCACGAGGGCGGCTGCGCTTACCTCAATCGTGGCCGGCAGGGGGGTGGGGATGTCCGTAATATGAAGATGTTCCGGGAGGGTCATTTTTCTTTCTTGAAATGCTTAAAAAATTCTTTTGGAATGGGAGTTTCTAATGTGTGGAAGCCTTAAACGCTTTGCGAAGCAGGTCGGCCAAATCCTGCTCAATGCTCTGCTGCACAACCTCTACAATGCGGCCCAGCTCATAGCCATTTTTCGAGATGATGAGGGTCGGCACTTTGCGAAGATGATAGCGTGCACGAATCTGACCCGGTGCCTTCATTTTTCGATTGACACCAATCACCTCCATCTGGTCTTCAGGAAAGCCCGCAAGCTGTAAGACCCTGGCCAGACGCGGCACCAGCTCATGCGAGTCGCTGCACCAGGTGCCTAAGAGCAGAACCAGATGGCAGCCCGGCAATGCCTTTCTGAGATAAGAAATGCTTACCGAATCCGGCTGATAATCGGCCATTCCCCGGCGCATCCAGCCAAAGGAAGGTTCATTGCGCAGCAGCGTGATGCTGAGGGGCCCTTCCATCGTGAGCCAGCCTGTCTTCTCGTCTTTGTAGGTCTGGTAGGGGGCTTGCGCTGCGACAACCGTGGCAGCAAGCAGCATCCAGGTCAGCAGCAAAATTCTCATGCAAGGTGGTTTCTGATTTCCAGCAACTGGCTCCTCAATTTCAGGAGGGCATCCCGCAATGCCTGGCTGTCGTTGAAGGCTGCATCCTGCGCCAGGCGTGCTTTTGCGCCCGCAATGGTGAAGCCGGATTCGCGAAGCAAATGATAGATGTTGCGAAGCTGCTGGATGACTTCCGGCGTGTAGAGGCGATCGCCTTTGCGGGTGGTGCGCACTTTCAGTTCAAACTCGGTGGTCCAGAAACGAATCGAGGAACTGCTCATCGCAAAGAGCAGAGCTACTTCACCAATCGAGTAATATTTCTTCGTGGGTTTCCAATCAAGAAGGGCTTTGGGGGAATCCAGCTTCTCGGCACCCGTGGGGCAGTGGGCTGCACCTCTCTCTTCCGGCAGAGGTTCATCACCAAATAAGCTCATGGGTTGCGCAGCCATGCTGCGAAAATACAGCCGTTGAAGAGGCTGCCGACGGAGACAACCATTTGATTCCTGGGCTACCGGGGCGTTTATCTTGCGCTGTAATGAAAGCCGTCATTCAGCGGGTCAGCCAAGCCAGCGTGGTCGTGGAGGGCAAGGTAGTGGGCCGTATTGGCCCGGGCCTGCTGGTGCTTTTAGGCATTGCAACCGATGACACGCCAACCGATGCAAGCTACCTGGCACGCAAGATTGTCGCCCTTCGCATTTTCAATGATGCGGCCGGCCTGATGAACCAAAGCCTGACACAGGTGGACGGCGCCATCCTCGTAGTCAGTCAGTTTACGCTGCTGGCAGATTGCAGGAAGGGCAACCGACCTTCTTTCATCCTCGCAGCGCGCCCCGAACAGGCCATTCCGATGTATGAATTTTTCTGCAAGGAAATAGAAGCTGCAACAGGCAAAGCGCCGGAGCGCGGCATTTTTGGCGCAGATATGAAGGTGTCGTTGCTGAATGACGGGCCGGTCACCATCCTGATAGACTCGGCAGATGGCAGGCCAAAGACCTGAGCTTTTTGACTGAGAAAATTTCAGGCTTACATCGGGCCTTCTTTTTAGCAATCAGCCTCTCCTGCATTTTCTTTTCTTAGAAAAGCGTCAGCTCGATGACGTACCAGAGGGCGCCTGCGGCAAAGCCCAACAGAGCCAGCCAGGAGATGCGTTTCAGGTACCAGCCAAAGCGGATTTGCTCAATGCCCATAATGGCTACACCCGCTGCAGAGCCAATGATGATGGCACTTCCACCCGTGCCGGTGGTGAGGGCCAGGAACTCCCAAAAGACATGGTCCGTAGGGTACTGGCTGAGCGGATACATACCTTGTGCCGCAGCCACGAGGGGCACATTGTCCACCACCGCAGAGAGCAGCCCAAGGGCCGTGCCGACCAGATAATCACTCTTCAAAGTGTCGTTGAGCAGGGCCGCTAAGGACTGTAACACACCATTGGTCTGGAGCGCTGCCACGGCCAGCAGGAT
>JAMIQN010000341.1:0-3394 GCA_035914595.1 Chitinophagaceae bacterium
AACGACATTGTCTGGGATCGTGATACGTGATTCTTGAAACGTTTGGGTTGTGATTACGGCTGGGAACCCACAGCCTCCGGGTGTCCTCCTAACTGACGTGCAAAATAGATTCCTTGAGGAAGGGGTGATTCTTCGGTACGAGGGGGTATTTGCTAAGGGATTTGGAAACGCTCAACATGTGAATGCCAACAAAGCCGCAAACGATGCCGATTTCGTACCAGCTCAAGCTCCAGTTTGCACCCATCGGACCGGGATATACCATTTGGTAGAAATCCAGCCAGTGGCCGAATATCAGGAACATGGCCATGAATATGGCGGTGAAGAAATTGCGCTTGCTGGGACGGCTCATCAGAATCAGGATCGGCATCACGAAACTGATAACAAACACGCCAAACCACATAAGCCGATAAGGACCTTCCATCCGAATCTTGAAGTAGGTAGTCTCTTCCGGAATGTTACCGTACCAAATCAGCATGTACTGAGCAAACCATACATAGGTCCAGAAGATAGAGAACGCAAACATGAACTTACCGAGGTCATGAATGTGCTCCTTATTGACAACGGCGAGATAGCCCTGATTCTTCAAGTAAACTACCCACATCAGGATAAAGGCCATACCCGTTACGAACGCTGAGGCCCATACGTACCAGGAGAACATGGTAGAGAACCAATGTGCATCAATGCTCATAATCCACATCCAAGGGCCGGCACTCATCTGAGTCAATGCGTAAATCACCATAAAAATGGCGCTGAAGAATACAGTGCTCCAATAGTTCTTCGTTGCAGATTTCCCGGCACTGTCCTGGTTGGCAGACAGGCGGCGAAATTTCAAACCAAGAAACGACCATGCACCAATGGCACAAATGGTGAAAACACTGAAGAAAGTAGGATTGAGAAAGCCCTTTTTACCCAGTAAAATCTTGTCATCTCCGGGCGTCATCCAGCGGTAGATAGGGTTGATATCTCCCTCCGGCGTATGCACGCGGAAGGTGAACGCAACAAGGAACATAATCACTGTCGCAATCAGGCCAAAGAGCCAGGTGTTGGCGCCAATTGCCTCCGGAATGCGGCGGTAGGCAACAATCCAGCCGCCCTGTGCCAGGGAGGACGCTGCCAGAATGAAGGAGCATGCCACCGTGACCAGCAGGAAGAAGATGGAATTGTGAAGCAGTGCTTCCCAAAATCGAATCTTGCTGTTGACGTCAGATGACCCGAGCAGCACAACGCCGCCAATAATCAGCGTCAGCGCGCCAATGCCCGTCAGCACGAGGCTGAGCATTCTGAGTTTCGGCGATATGGAAAAACGTTCGTTCATTGTAACTATAGAAGACTAAAGGAGAATTTCGATGTTCGTTGCGTGGGGCTTAGATGCATGAAGGTGTTTACATGGCGTGGGCGGCCTTAGCCGTTGAATCGGCAGGAGCAGCAGATGCAGTTGCCGTGGTATCAGTTGGGGTAGCCCCCATTGTAAACGGATCTCCGCCAGCGCCGGCTTGATGTTTCTTAATGTAAGCAATCACCATCCACCGTTGATGCGGGGTCAGTTGCGAGGAATAAGAGCCCATCGCATTTTTTCCAAATTTTATTGCTGCATAAATCTGCCCTACCGACAGGTGCAGGTAGTTGGGGCCGGTCAGATTTGCAGGCATTGCCGCGAATTTTCCACTGGCGTATAGCGGGCCGTTACCATCCATTTTTTCACCGTGGCAAATGCCGCAGTAGATATTGAACAGGCGCTGTCCTTCGGCGATTTCATCATCACTGAATTTGTGCGTCGTCGTGAAAGCCTTGTACGCATTGGTGTCACCTTCCACGAGGTGATCCGGCAGGTCATGGCCGCGGGCTATCGTTCCAGCTACAGGATCCTGAGCGGTCGCATCGTTTTTGAAGTTGGGGTTCTCGGAATAGAACTCATAAGAGCGGGCATACACCATATCGGGCGCATAAATCCTTCCCGGATCGCGGTGTTTGCCATCACTGCATGCTCCCAAGCCTAAGCTGAGGGCCGTTGCTGCTATGAGTATAGTCTTTAGATGCTTCATTGCTTTTTGTCTGATTGGCTGCTTCTTGCAGCGCTGTAGCGAGATTTTCTTGAACGTCAGCTTTCGATTTTAGGCAAGTTCGTAGGCTTCTTTTTTGTCCCAACGTCCATACCACCACTCGCTTTCCGCCATCTCCACCTTGGTTTCTATGGCTCCTGTCGTCTTCAAAAAGTCCAATACCTCGGTTTCATTCGTTCCTTCTGTCAGTTCAATTACAATGACGAAAAGGTCATCGGATTGACGGGGATGGAACACGTGCTTCTTCACACCGGGCATGATTTGGTTCAGGTAGCAGAAGGTCAGGAACATGCCTACCGCAGAAAACAATACCGTCAATTCGAAGGTGATAGGAATCCACGCAGCGAGGGCGAAGTGGGGTTTGCCACCGAAGTTCAGGGGCCAGTCGGCGGTCAGGATCCAACTGATGAAGCCAAGCGCGGTCGTCGTACCGGTGATACCGTAGATGAACCCTGCTACGTGCAGGTCTGTATCCTTAAGGCCGAGGGCGTGGTCCAGTCCGTGCACCGGGAAGGGTGTGTACACATCATGGAGCTTGTAGCCGCTATTGCGCACCGCCTTCACCGCCGGGAAAAGGACCTCCTCATCACTGTAGGCTGCTACTGCAAATTTCTTGATAGACATTTTTTCCTTACTTCAAAACGCAACTGCTGCGAGCAGTTTGCTTGGTTGAAAAATTGGTTGTTCTGTTTCTTAATGACTGAATGACAGCTTGTGAAAGGTCTTGATTCGTCGGTCAGAAAATCAATGATGATGCACGGCCATCTGCTCCTCAGCAAACTCTTCGTTGTTCTGCTCTTCGATGCCGACCATTTCGTTCTTGAAGCTTTCACCACTCGTCTTGAGCACAAACTTGATTTCAGAAACGGCGATGGTTGGGAAGTACTTCGCAAAGAGGAAGAAGCAGGTAAAGAACAGACCGAAGGTGCCGAGGTAGAAGCCGATTTCAGGCCATTGGGGAGAATAGTAGGTCCACGCTGCCGGACGGAAGTCGCGATACAGGGAGGTAACAATGATTACGAAGCGCTCGAACCACATACCGATGTTCACCACGATGCTCATGATGAAGGTGAAGGTTACGTTGCGGCGCAATTTCTTCACCCAGAAGAACTGCGGAGAAATCACGTTGCAGGTCATCATTGCCCAATAGGCCCACCAGTAGGGTCCAACGATTCTCCATTTAAAGGCATCCTGCTCGCCGTAGGACTGCGAATACCATGCAATGAAAAGCTCAGACAGGTAGGCAACACCCACGATGGAACCGGTCAGCACAATCACCTTATTCATGGCCTCAATGTGGCCGATAGTGATGTAGTCTTCGAGGTGAAGAATCT
>JAMIQN010000342.1:0-2545 GCA_035914595.1 Chitinophagaceae bacterium
ACGTTGACGCCTACTTCAATTACCGTCGTTGCCACCAGCACCTGGGCTTCCCCTTTTACGAAGCGCTCCATGTTGCGCTGCCGCTCTGCCGCGTCCTGGCGACCATGCACCATACCAATGCGGTATTTGTGGTCGGGGAAAAACACCTTCAGTTGCTCGTAGCCGGCCATGAGGCTTTCAAAATCCAGCTTCTCACTTTCCTCAATCAAAGGATAGACGATGTAAGCCTGGCGGCCTTTGTCCACCTCGCCACGCACAAACTCCAGCACGCGCGGACGATGGTTTTCGCGGCGATGTACTGTCTTTATTTCCCGCCGGCCCGGTGGCAATTCATCAATTACAGACACCTCCAGGTCACCATAAATCGTCATGGCCAGCGTGCGCGGAATCGGGGTGGCGGTCATCACCAGCACGTGGGGCGGTATCTCGCTTTTCGTCCACAGTTTAGAACGCTGACCAACGCCAAAACGATGCTGCTCATCTATGACGGCAAGGCCCAACCGTCGGTATTTCACGCTGTCTTCAATCAGGGCATGGGTGCCGACGGACACGGCAATACTGCCATCCTTCAGGCCTTCCAAAATCGCTTTTCGTTCTTTGCCTTTCACGCTGCCCGTCAACAGTGCCACCGGAATTTGTAAGGGTTCCAGGAGCGGCGCGATGCTCTGAAAGTGTTGCTGCGCGAGGATTTCCGTAGGTGCCATGATGCAGGCCTGAAAGCCATTGTCCAGTGCCAGCAGCGCCGTCATCACCGCCACGATGGTCTTGCCACTGCCTACATCGCCCTGCAGCAGCCGGTTCATCTGATGGCCCGAGCCCAGGTCCTGACGAATTTCTTTGAGCACTTTTTTCTGAGCACCCGTCAGGCTGAAAGGAAGATGCTGTTCATAGAACGAATGAAACTTGTCGCCGACCTGCGCAAAGACATAGCCGGGCTGCGTCTGATGTTGTTGCCGCGCGCGGGCCACCACCCATTGCGAAGCAAACAGCTCTTCAAACTTCAGCCGGTGCGCGGCAGCTTTCTGGCTTTCATCGCTGCGCGGAAAATGGATGGCCTGCATCGCTTCATAACGCCCCATCAGGTCGTAGCGGCGCAGTACTTCGGCAGGGAAAATTTCGGGCACGTCATCCGTCGTCAATTGTTGCAGCAGGGCATAAGTCAGCTTGCCGAACGAGCGATTGTTGATCCCGCGTTTCAACAGCTTTTGAGTGGTACTGTACATCGGCTGCATCAGGCCCGCCATGCTGTCCGTACTCGGCGATTCCATCTCGGGCTGGCTGATGCTCCAGCTTCCTCCAAATTCGTTGAGCTTCCCAAAAACGAGGTAGCGCGAGCCTTCGTTGAGCGAGCGGCGCAGCCAGTCCACACCTCCAAACCAGACGAGCTCAATCCGGCCTGTCTGGTCGTAAAGCAGAGCCTTCAGCCGCCGCTTCGGGCCCATCCCTTCTTCGCCCAAGTTTGCCAGTTTACCGGCTACCTGCACGTAATCCATTTGGGCATTCAGCTCAGCAATCGGCGTGATGCGCGTGCGGTCAAAATAGCGGTACGGGAAATTGAGCAGCAGGTCGCCAAAGGTTCGGATTTGCAGCTCGGACTGCAGCAGCGCAGCACGCATCGGCCCCACTCCTTTCAGGAACTCAATCGGCGTATCCAGTTTGTGGGTGGGAGGCTTAATGGTCGCGTGCTTTAGCCTTCAAAAATGAGAAAAGAAGGCCGATGCCACAGGCGGGTTGATGCGTAAGGCCGTCTTTTTATGGAGTCAGCTATATCTCCCGATGAAGCATCCGTTGCGACGCTCCGTTCATCCGGATTTCGCTATGGAGCTTTTCACGTAATTCCCTCGAATGCGTCAGGAAAGAAGTAGGTCCGAAAGACCCTTTCTACTTCTCCTTTTCCACCGCCAGCACGGTGCGCAAACGCAATTCCCTGGCTGCTTTCATCACGTTGACGATGCTCTGGGCATCAGCCTGTTTGTGGGCATTGATCACCACGGTGGGCGTGTCGGTAATATTTTCCCGCAGGGCCGCACGCATCTCAGAAAGCAGCGAATCCTGAGGCACCAGATGCGTACCCACATAGCTGCGCTGAAGGGAGTCAATGGACACTACGATGGTCTGCTTTGCTTTCGTATCACTCTTAGCCTTGGGAATCGCCAGCTTGATCACATTCGGGTTGGCCAGCGTAGCGATGATGAGAAAGAAGAAAAGCAGGATGAACAGGATGTCATTGAGGGCATCCGTGTTCGGCTCGTCGCCGCTCGTTTCACGCAGATGGGTACGGAGGTTCATGCTAGGCTCGTTAGCGTGCGCTTTCGAAAGAAAGAAAGCTATTTGGTAGGCTCCTGAAGGATGTCCAGAAATTCAGAGGCTGCCGCCTCCATCCGGTTGACGGTACGGTTGATCTGGGCGTTGAGGTATTTGTAAGCGATGTAGGAAAGCAGACCAATGATGAGGCCCACGGCCGAGGTTACCATCTTGGTGTAGATGCCGCCGGCAAACGAATTCAGCTCGAAACCCATGTGCTGGATATCGAAGAACAGAATCA
>JAMIQN010000343.1:0-3504 GCA_035914595.1 Chitinophagaceae bacterium
CATGAGAGGCTCTTGGTTGTGGTCGTTGGCGCTGGGCGGCATCGTCCTCATGGCTGCTTCGTGTCATTTGCGCAGCGGAACCGATGCCATTGATTGGAGTGTGAGTCTCTCGCACAAACGAAGCACTCCCTACGGCTCTTCCTTAGCGTTTGAAAGCCTGCCGGATTATTTCCCGAACGCACATATTGAGCCGCTGTCTGCGGGCTTTCGCTACACATCTATTGACGGGCATTTGGATGGAGGTGAAGACAGTGCAAGTTTGCTCGTGTTGCTCGGGTTGGATTTTCATTTGACAAGAGATGAATGGACAAACCTCATACGGTTTGCTGCTGCCGGTAATGAAGTGTTCCTGCTCTCATCGCAGTTGGATGCTCGCGTGGCCCGCAGCATTAGCATGAAAAAGATTCGAAAGGGCGACGAAGAGCAACCGCTGAACATTTGGAATGACGGCACCGGTGAGCAGCATGCGTTGCAACTTCATGCAGACAGTGGTCGCCGCTACGGCTATCATGGTCGCCCTATCCGCAGCTACTTTTCCCCGGACGCGGCCTCCGACAAGACCGAAGCCGATGAAGATTCCGGTTCAGAAGCGGCACTCAATGCGGCCCGAATGGAAGCTTTGATTCAGCAGCCGGAGCAGGTCTTAGGCACCGCTGACGGGAAGCCTGATTTTATCCGCTATCAGGTAGGGAAGGGGCATCTTACGCTTCATGCGGCCCCGCTGGTTTTGTCCAATTATTTCCTGCTTCAGCCGCACAATCGGCAATATCTGGATGGCATCTGGCACCGCTTCCCGGCCAATATTTCCAAGGTGTATTGGAACGAGTATTATCGGCGCAGTGAAGGAGGCAGCAGCCTAAGCGTATTGTTTCGGTATCCTGCCATGCGGCGTGCCATCTGGTTGGCGCTGCTGGCGCTGGGGCTTTATGTAGTGTTGGGCTTGCGCAGAAAACAACGCATCGTCCCCGTCATCTCACCCCCTGAAAACACTTCGGTGGCCTTTGCAGAAACGGTAGGGCGCCTCTATTTCAATCAGGGCAATCATGCGAATCTGGCGGGTAAGATGGTGCAGCAGTTCCTCGAGTTTGTGCGAACACGTTATTACCTCGATACCTCTGAACTGACTCCCGATTTCGAACGCAGACTTGCAGCGAAAAGCGGACGGCCCTTGGCAGAAGTGAAGGCTCTCGTCGGGCGAATTCATGACCTGCGCCTGGGCACGCCTGTCTCTGCCGAATACCTTTATCAACTTCATCACGAACTCGAAAAATTTTACGCGCAGCAATAACCCAAAATCATGGAACCAAACCACGCGCAAGCATCACAGGCTGACGGCTCGATTGCCAACATTACCGACCGACTTCAGGAAGCAATCAGCGAGGTTGTCGTTGGGCAGCACGAAATGGTGGAATTGCTGCTGGCGGGCCTTTTGGCAGATGGCCATATTCTGTTGGAAGGCGTGCCGGGAGTTGCCAAAACACTCACAGCAAAGCTGCTTGCCTGCTTGATTGATGTGCCCTTTTCGCGGATTCAGTTCACGCCTGATCTGATGCCCAGCGATGTGATCGGAACCAATGTTTTCAATCCGCAGACAGCCAGTTTCCAATTCAAACCCGGGCCCGTTTTTTCCAACATCGTGCTCATAGATGAGATCAACAGAGCACCGGCCAAAACGCAGGCTGCACTGTTTGAAGTGATGGAAGAAAGGCAGGTTACCGTGGACGGAACAACGCGCCCCATGCAGCAGCCGTTTATGGTGATTGCTACGCAAAATCCCATTGAACATGAAGGCACGTATCGGCTGCCTGAAGCTCAGTTGGACCGTTTCATCATGAAGCTCAGTATTGGCTATCCCAGCCTGGAAGAGGAGGTTGCTATTTTGGAGCGACATGGTGGCCAGTCGTTGGCTTTGCGGCTGCAGCAGGTTAGCCCCCTTCTTTCCCCTGACATGCTCAGTGCTGCCCGTCTGCAGGTTAGCCATGTGGTGGTTAAGCCGGAAATCCTGCGTTTTGTAGCGCGCATTGTTCATGAAACCCGCAACGACCGTTCCCTGTATCTGGGAGCGTCGCCTCGTGCATCATTGGCTCTGCTACAGGTCTCCAAGGCTATGGCCGTAATCCGGGGACGTGATTTTGTAATTCCTGATGATGTGCAAGAGGCTGTTTATCCGGTACTGAGGCATCGGGTTTCGCTAACACCCGAGCGGGAAATGGAAGGGGTGGCACCCGATGTCGTATTGAAGGAAATTATGAGCCGAATGAAAGTGCCACGCTAATGGGATAGCTGTTGGTAGATAAGACGCCAGATGGCCAAAAACTTTTTTTGAGTCGGTTTGTCGCTCCGGTATTTTTTGCTGTATTTTGGACGCGATAAAAAACACAGACAGAGTCTTTCCATGAAAAAAACGCTTCTCCTCATCTCCGCATTAATGGCCGGTGCCGCTGGCTTCAATACTGCAAGCGCGCAAGACCGCGGCAATGACGAACTCATCAGCGTCTATAGCTGGTACAACACCGTTGACCGCACCTACGAAACCGTAGTTGAAGGTGAATATCAGGATGGGCAAATGCTCAACTGGGGATGGAAGGATAAGAAGATGCTTTTCACGGCATATCGCAATCCCGGCCCGAATCGCGTTGCGGTTTATAGCTGGCTGAATCCAACCACTAAGGATCAGATTTCCATTGCAGAAGACGAGTTCACCGATGACGATATGGTTAAAGCCGGATATTCAGGTAAGAAGTTGCAGTACTATGCAGCAACTCGCCGTGGCCCCAACACCATTGCAGTGTATCGCTGGGTTGGCGGACGAAACAATGACTGGGTAACCATCCCCGAAGAAGGCAACACGGATGCTTACTACAAGAAGGGATATCGTCACAAAACCTTCCAGTACTTTGGAATTCCCCGCAGCATGGACGTAAAGATTTACAACCAGCTCTAAAGACCTAAGTTGTTCAGGAATGGCGCATCAGCAACGATGCGCCATTCTTTTTTGCACCCTTTTGAAGAAGGATTGTTGAACCGATTCCATTTTGATGAGGAGCTTGGAATCCGTCAATTGGCACAACAGTATTAACCCCGTATGAAGCCTTCCCCAATTGCTTTTCGAAACGAGGATTGGGTTTCCGTTATTGCGAGAAGTGAGGCTATCCAAAGACTTCAGGGAGAAGTCAAAAAAGAAGCCCGCCATTGCTGACGGGCTTCTTTTGAATCTGCGCCTTTCAAGCGATTCTTTTCAGTTCTATTTCTTGATTTCCACAGGGCCACCCAGGTCTTCCAGTTTATTGCCTTGCTTGGGTTCCTGGCGAACCGGATGTTTGTGCGTTGCGTGTTGCTTCGGCGGCATGGGAATGGAGGCGGTGGAACGAACCGGCTGCGGCGTTGCAATGGCGGCGGCTGCAACGGTCACATCCTGACGAACAGTGGCATCCGGACTCTTCGTGTTCAGCACAATGCTGTATGCCCCGGGCCTTTTGAAGGTGAAAGTGGCGGAAGCTCCGG
>JAMIQN010000344.1:0-3920 GCA_035914595.1 Chitinophagaceae bacterium
TGACGATACTCACAAGCAGGGGTGTCTTCCAGCGACAGGGCGAAACCTGGCAGGCACTGTACGAACGGCACCATGCCGACGACCCCGTTGCACTCCGCCTGACTCAGGCTGCAGATGGCAGCACCTGGATTGCCACAGATCATGGGGCACTCCGGCTAAAAGATGGCAGGCTCGAAAAATTTGAAAAGGCAAACGGTTTCACCGATGTGATGGTGGAAGCACTGCTCTGTGATGCAGAAAACAACCTTTGGTTTGGCACCAATGGCGAAGGCCTGTATCGCTTTTCAGGCGCAGCCTTTACGGCAGTGGATGAGCACCAGGGCTTGGAAGGAACCCAGGTCAGTTCGATTGCTACCACAACGGACGGCCAGACCTACTTCGCCACATTTGACGGAGGCTTGTATCGCTTTGAGGACGGGCGTGCACATCGCCTTCGTTTCCCCGGTGTAGAAGAGGTAACAGGCGTGTCGAGCCTTTGTGTGGTTCACGATGAGCTTTGGATCGGCACCCACGATGCAGGCCTTTGGCGGCGCAATCTCAAGACCGGCGAAATGCATCAGATAGTGCCGGTACGAGAAATTTCTACGGTTCAATCCCTGGCCAGAGACAGCAGCTACCTCTGGGTCAGCAACGGGCGAGACGTCTTCCGAATGAATGGCGACAAGCCTGAACGAATCTCCTTACCCACCCCGGTCTATTGCTTCGCACTTTGCGGCGCCGACAGTCTCTTGCTTAGCACGCCGGACGGATTTCAGATTTATGCACATGGCCATAGCGAGCCTTTTCTCACACATAGCGGGGCCGACAGCGCCGAGATTGTTTGCATGGAAGTCAGGGGGCAAACCATCTGGATTGGCACGGGGGATAATGGCCTGTATGGGATGGACCGCAAGACGGGAAGGCGGGTACATTTCAGCCGGCAGAATGGGCTTCGTTCCGATTTCATTTATGACCTCTACCCCGCGCCGGACGGCAGTGTGTGGGTAGGTACCGGCTTCGGCATTTGCCACATTCTATCACCATTCGATTCTTCGAGGGTCGTTTTTTATGGTCGCAATGCCGGCATCGTAGGTATGGAGAGCAACCGAAACGCCGTCCTGCCTTTGCCCGATGGGCGCATCTGGTTTGGCACTACCGGCGGTGCGCAACTCTACGATCCCTCACGCCCGCTGGCAATGACGCAGCCCCTGAGTCTGCAATTGGACAACGTCTCCTTGTTTGGCGAGCCACTGCGCGACACCAACCTTTTCAACAGCTATTCCGCCTTCTTTCATACGCCGCGCGGCCTGCGCCTTCCCTACCAGAAGAACAGTCTGAGCTTTGCTTTCACCGCAATCACGCTGAGTGGAAACTCCGGCATCAGCTATCGCTATCGCCTGAAAGGACTTAATGCTCCCTGGAGCGACTGGTCCGGTACCAACCGCGTCAACTACCCTGCCCTCCCGCCCGGGAAATATGTGCTGGAGGTGGAGTGCAGTGAAGATGGCGTGCATCCGATGGCAGCCCGCCTGAGCTACCCTTTCGAGGTGATAACGCCCTTTCACAAGACAGGCCTTTTCCGCCTGCTGATGGTGCTCGGATTGATCATTCTGGGAGTGGGTTTACAATACCTGGCTGCCCTGGGTAAAAGAAGGCGAAGGGCACAATTGGAGGCTATCCGACGTGAGGAGCAGGCGAAGGTGCGCCAGCGGACGGCTGAGGATTTTCATGATGAAGTGGGCAACAAACTCACGCGCATCAACGTGCTCACGAATGTCCTTAGGAGCAAGGTGCCCGGCAATGAAGATGCGGGCCGCATCATCACACAGATTCAGGAAAATGCAGGCCTGCTGTATGGTGGTACCCGCGACATCCTCTGGAGCCTGCAGCCCAGCAATGACAACCTGTTTCAGGTGCTCAACCATATCCGCGATTTTGGACTGGACCTCTTTGGCGATACCGACACCTCCTTCCGCATGGAGCCGGCTCCGGAGCCATGGAAGGAGATTCCACTCACCATTGACGTCAGCCGCAACCTGATCATGATTTTTAAAGAGGCCCTGAATAATGCACTCAAACATGCAAATGCCTCACTGGTTTGCGTGCATTGTGCATTGGAAGCAGAGCAACTCCTGATTCAGATTTCGGATGATGGAAACGGCTTTGTACCACAGGAAGAACAGCGCGGGCAGGGCCTGAACAATATGCAGACGCGCGCCCAACGACTGAATGGCACCCTTAGCGTTCAGAGCAACCGGCCCGGTGGTACGCGCATCCATATTTCCATCCCGATGACACGATTGATGAATCGAAAAAAATGAGTGCTACAGGGCCGCTTTATTCTTTTTGACTGACACCTCCCCCCTTTCCCTAAAGGGCCTTTCACAAGAAAAATTTCACCCTCAATCCCCGACAAACCATGAACACTGACATCCGCGTTTCCATTATTGAGGACGACGAAACCATCCGCGAGGGCTATGCCTACCTCATCGCCAGAACGCCCGGTTTTCGGGTGGTGAGCACCTATCCCAGCGTGGAGCAGGCCGTGAAAAAATTGGCCTCCGACGGGCCGGATGTCCTGCTGCTTGACGTAGAGCTGCCGGGCATCAGCGGTGTGGATGCCTTGCCGCGTCTGAAGAAGTTAATGCCCGAACTGCATATCCTCATCCTCACTGTGTATGAACAGGATTTGCTCATCTTCCGGGCGCTGGGCAATGGTGCTTCGGGCTATCTGACGAAAGACACCGCTCCTGAAAAGCTGATCCATGCCATTCGCGAGGTAACCGATGGCGGCGGACCAATGAGTGCCCAGATTGCGCGGCTTGTTATCCGCTCCTTTCAACGGGCAGAACAATCACCGCTGAGCCGCCGCGAGACAGAAGTATTGGAACAAATTGCTACAGGTAAAAGCCGGAAACGCATTGCTGATGAGCTTTTCATTGACCTTGAAACCGTGAAGAGCCATATCAAAAACATCTACCACAAGCTGGATGTGCACAGCAAGGCCGATGCCATCAAAGCAGCGCGCGACAACAAGTTTATTTGAGCGAAAATGGGCGCTACACCTTGCCTGCCTTGATTTCCTCTACTACCGCCGGTTCCAGCAATGTGCTCGTATCGCCGACGTGGTCCAGGTCGCCCTCTGCAATTTTTCGCAGGATGCGCCGCATGATTTTGCCGCTGCGTGTCTTGGGCAGGCCGCGAACAAACTGAATCACCTCCGGCTTTGCGATGGCGCCAATAACCTGCGTGACGGTTTCCAGAATGCTTTCGCGCAGCGCAGCCTCATCGGAATTTTCTCCGGAAGGAATCACAAAGGCATAAATGCCCTGGCCTTTGAGCGCATGAGGGAAGCCCACCACCGCACTTTCCACCACTCCCTGGCATTGACCAATCGCATTTTCAATTTCGGCGGTGCCCAGGCGGTGGCCGCTAACGTTCAACACATCATCCACCCGGCCCGTGATTCGGTAAAAGGAATCTTCATCCCGCAGGCAGCCATCGCCGGAAAAATAATAGCCGGGATAAGCGGAGAAATAGGCCTGGCGATAGCGCTCCCGGTCGCCCCAGGTACCGCGAAGAATGCCCGGCCAGGGAGCAGCCATGCACAGATTGCCACTGACGTTATTGCCTTCCAAGGGATGACCTTTTTCATCCATCAGCACGGGCTGCACTCCCGGTAGTGGGAGGGTCGCAAAGCCGGGCTTGGAGGGTGTGATACCTGCCAGATTTGAAATGAGAATACCGCAGGTTTCCGTCTGCCACCAAGTGTCCACAATAGGACAGCGGCCGCGGCCCACCTGCTCATCCAGCCAGTGCCAGGCTTCTTCGTTGATCGGTTCGCCGACAGAGCCCAGCACACGCAGGCTGCTTAGGCTTTTTCCTTTCAGGAATTCAGGCCCGTGTGCCATCAGGCTGCGAATCGCTGTAGGTGAAGTGTA
>JAMIQN010000345.1:0-13404 GCA_035914595.1 Chitinophagaceae bacterium
GCCTTGCAACACTCATCTGAAGGGCATCTGTTTCAAGGCTGCCACGCTCAAAACATACTATCTTACCGCCCCTTGAGTTATTACTGTTTCGTGCGCCCCATGCATTCTTCTGCCATTCGGCGAGTTTTCCTGTTTCCGGCCCTTCTGCTTGCATTCCTGCTTCTTGCCTTCGGTCAGGCCGCGGGCCAGGCGCGCTACAATGCAGACAGTGCAAAGAAGGCACGGGCTGAGGCGCTCTCGTTGATTCGGGCGCAGCAAAAACATCGTCTGGACTCCCTTCGAACAGCACGAACCAGAATTTCCGACAGCCTTAAGGTGGTGCGCAAGCATCGTACAGACAGCCTTGCAGCCATTCGTAAGTATCGTCAGAGCAGGCGCTATCGCGACAGCGTAGCAGACGTCCGCGAAGCGCGCATTGAAGCCATCCGCGAAGTACAGCGACACCGGCTCGACAGCATGCGTGCCTACCGGCAACATATAACCGACAGTACCCTCCAAGCCCGGGATCGCGCGATGGCCATTATTCGAAAGGCCCAAAAACACAGGTCAGACAGCCTGCTGGCCATTCGAAAATACCGGGAGAGTAAACGTTTTCGGGATAGTGTTGCCATTGTGAGAAAGGCGCGCGCCGATAGCCTGGCAGCTGTTCGGAAGGCCTTTACTGATAGCCTCACTGCCGCACGGAAAGCACATATGGATTCGCTGAAGGCGGCGCGGAAAAAGACCGCGGACAGCCTCGCTGCCATTCGAAAAGTGCATTCTGACTCCTTAGCTGCGCAGCGCAAGGAAAGAGAAGCGGAGATGGCCAAGCGCAAAGAACATCAGGAGCGAACGCAAAAGATTAAAGAGAAGCAGGCTAAAGACAAGGCTGACCTCGCATTCGAGCTAAAGATTAAAAAGAAGCGATCCGTTTACAGCAATGAAAAAATGCTGAAGAAAAAATGGACGGCCCCACGACGAGCGGTGCAGAACACCTTCACGCATTACAACTACTACTTCAATGCGAAACGGAAGATGGAAGAGGCAGAGGCCAACATGGACCGGACTGCACGTGACAACTGGGATGAACCAATCGCACTCTTCCCATTTGACCCGCTGAAAGACTCCACCGTCTTTGCCTCAGACATGGATAGTGTGATTCAAAAGACATCCCTCGGCATCCAAATCCATGACCCACGCACCAAGTGGGGCGACGACCTCTATCTCTTGCTGGGCAAGGCTTACTACTACAAAGGCGATTTTGAAAACGCCAGCGCGTCCTTCAAGTATATCGTTGCAATGCAGGAGCGCGCCAAGGCTGAAAAAGCAAAGAAAGAAGCCTACAGTAATCGCTCGGTGTATGGCAAGCGCAAGCAGTCTGTGAGCATTGTGGCACCCGAACAGAAAGGGCTTTCGCGCGTATTGAAACGCCCACCGGCAACGAACACAGCGCTGCTTTGGCTGGCCCGTTGCTTCGTCACCTATGGCCATTATGGCGATGCGGAAGCCGTCCTTGACCTCGTGAGCAATGACGCCAATTTCCCTAAGTCAATGCGCGGCGAACTGGCATTAGAACGAGGCTATTTGCAGCTCAAACAGCATAACGACCAGGCCGCCGCCGGTAACCTTTCTATCGTTGCTGCGGATGAAAGCATCAGCTCTTTTACGCGCCGGAGAGCAGCATTTCTTGCCGGCCAAATCATGGAGAAAGATGGTGCCTATGACTCTGCAGCGGCGCAGTTTGCGATCGTTTCTGACCTGTACCCGAAGATTGATATGGACTTCTATGCGCGCCGCAATCGTGCATATGCTTTAATGCAAAGTGGCGGTGTGCAGGAAGAAGCGATCAGCTCACTGAAGAGCATGCTTGGCGATGGAAAGTTCATGCCGTACTACGAGCAGGTGTATTATGTGCTGGGAAGGCTTTCCGCGAATGCGGGCAGAACAGACGAGGCGGTTCGATATCTGAAACTGGGCCTCTCTTCTGTGAAAACAACCCGCAAGCAAAAGGCACTCTCTTTCGCAGCCCTCGGCAATTTGTACTTCGCTTCGGCGCGCTATGAGGAAGCCAAAGCAGCTTATGACAGCGTCAGCCGTTTTTCGTCAGCAGCCCCCGGCGATACCAGCGTGGCCATTGCTTTGCGGCGTGCACCACTCGTGGATAAGGTCGCCCTCCCTGCCTACATCATCTATCATCAGGACAGCCTGCTTGCACTAAGCAAACTCAGCGATAAAGACCAGCGTGCTGTAGCCCGTCGCTTCATCCGCAGCCTGGAACGGCAACGTGAGGATAGCGCCCTTCGGGCCGAAAATGCGGGTCCTCTCCTCGCTACAAAAGGAGGAAGCGGAAATTCGGGAAGTGCTTCCTGGTATTTTTCCAGCCCCGCCACCATCCAACAGGGTTACGCGGATTTCAAACGCAAATGGGGGAACCGGCCCTTGGTGGACAATTGGAGGAGAGCAGCCACCACCGCGGCAAACAGCGCAATAACATCATCACCCAACGCTGCTTCCAATAATCCGGATTCGACAACTGCGGCTGATGCTACGGACGAAAACGGACTGCCCACTGAAGAAGCAGTACTCGCCTACATCCCCAATACTCCCGAGGCAAAAGCAGTGGCCGTCGGGAGGATGCAGCGTGCCTACGTGGACCTGGCTACTGCCTACATCCAACAATTTGAAGATTACCCGAGAGCCACAGCAACCCTCGACACTTTTGACAAGCGCTGGGGCCTGAACCCTTACACTGCAGAAGCCACATATCTACGCTATCTGATAGCCTTACGACAAAACAAACTCGCCGATGCACAAACCATAGCTGCTCACATTCGGAAGGATTTTGCGGGAACACAATGGGCCGATTTCGTGGGTGGAACTCAAGGGCGTGACAACCTGATTCAGGAAACGACGAGCACTGAACCGGTAGGTTCCTACTACGATAAAACGTATGACTTGCTGCAGCAGCGCCAGTTTGGCGAAGTGCTCAGCAGAACCCGAGTAGCGCGCAATCGTTATTCAGACCAGACTTATCGGAATCGCTTCCTGATGGTGGAAGCCATTGCATATGCCGGCTCGGGGCAATACAAAGACGCAGACACTATCCTGCATGAATTCATCCACAAGCAACCGAAGGACCCGCTACGGCCCTGGGCGGAGCAAATCCTGAGTTATGTAGCACAGAAGAAGGCGGCAGACACCATTCGCCTCGTCCCGGACAGCACAATTACCAAAGCTCCCCGAGACACAACGAAGCTACCTCTCGGCCAACCTCCTATTGATACAAGCCATCTTCCGCCGCCTAAAGAATACAGCTACACGCCGACGGCCACACACTATTTCATTTTTGCAGTCACGCACATGGACCAGCGGGCGATGGGCATTAAATCAGGGCTCAACGACCTCAATGCTTTCCGATTTAGCGACCAACATCTGACTGCCGAACTGGTACCGCTCACCGACCAGGCCGCTATAGTGGTGGTGCGCCAATTCAGGAATGTGATCGAGGCGCGCAAGTACTTCAACACGCTGAAAGGAATACCTGGTTTGCTCCGCGAATTCAAACCCGGAGAATATCAGATGATGTTGATCTCAGCCACGAACTATCGAAAGCTGATTCATGATGCTGACATCAAAGACTACCTCAGCTTTTATCGGGCACGTTATTGATTGAGGTGTTGCTGCGAGCTTCGCCTCATTCGTATTATCCGCTTCAGTTTGCAGTCATGTCTATCGCTCCCTCCGAACTTATCATCACGCCACGCGGCAGCATCTATCACCTCGACCTGCGCCCCGATGAGTTGGCCGACACAATTATCACCGTTGGCGATCCCGGCCGTGTGGAAGAAGTGAGCAAACACTTTCGCTCCATAGAATGTCGGCGTGCCCATCGCGAGTTCGTTTCACATACAGGCTGGCTGGGCAATAAGCGGGTAACTGTGCTGAGCACCGGCATTGGCCCGGACAACATTGATATTGCCTTCACAGAGCTGGATGCCCTTGCCAATATTGACTTCAGCACCTGCCAACCTAAAGCAGAGCATAAGACCCTTCGCATCATTCGCCTCGGCACCTGTGGCGGACTGCAAGCCGACCTGGAGGCCGACACCTGTGTTGTGAGTGCTTTTGCTGTAGGCCTCGACAATCTCATGCATTTCTATCGCCGCGACTCGAACGCTGCAGAGCAGTATATGCAGCACGAACTGGAGCAACATCTCAAGCTCGCTACAAACCCCTTGCGGCCTTATGTGGCAGAAGGGAGTATTCGTTTGCTCAATGCGTTTGCCGACAAAATGCCTACGGGCATTACCGTCACCTGCCCCGGATTTTATGGCCCACAGGGGCGCGTATTAAGGGCAGGGCTGGCATTCCCCCACCTTATCGAAGGGCTGCAAAGCTTTCGCTCGTCGGGGCATCGCGTAACCAACTTCGAAATGGAAACCTCTGCGATGTATGGCATGGCCAGAATGCTGGGACATGAGAGCCTGAGCATCTCCGTGATTGTCGCCAACCGAGTGGCGGGCACCTTTTCAAAAGATGGTGCAAAGGCAGTGGAATCAATGATCCGCCTGGCCCTTCCCGTCATTGCCGGCCTCTGATTCCAAGAAAATTTTTCTTAGAAATTGAAGTTGTAAGTGATACTGGGCAGGATGGGAAAAATGCTCACCTGCTTGACCTGCACGTCATACACGCCGTTGGACTTCGGGCGCGTGTCCACATACAGGAAATAGGGATTCTGCCTGCTGTACACATTGTAGATGGAGAAGGCCCAGCTACCCTGCCAGCGACGCGGCTTTTTGTGCTGCGGGGTCAGTACAGCGCTCAGGTCGAGGCGGTGATAGGCAAACAGGCGATAGGCATTCAGCTTACTGTATTGAGCTACCAACTGGTCGTCTATGAAGTAGTAGTTCGTGGGTAGCGTAATGGCATTCCCCGAGCCATAGACAAAGACTGCCGAAAACGTCCAGCGCTTGCTGTGCTGATAGGAAGCGACCAGGGAAATGTCGTGGCGGCGATCATACTTGGCCGGGAAACGTTCACCATTGTTGAGTTGTGGAAACTGGCGCCAGGTCCAGGAAAGTGTATAGCCGATCCAACCGGTGAATTTTCCTTTTGCCTTGTTGACGAAAAATTCGGCACCATAGGCGTTTCCATTTCCAAACACAAAATCACGTTCAGGATCACGCAGGGTTGACGGGGTATATCCTTCGCGATATTCAATCTGGTGCTGCATGTCTTTGTAGTAAACCTCTACCGAGGTCTCGAACATGTTGTCGTGAAAATTGCGGAAGTAGCCGAGTGAATATTGCCAGGCTTCCTGCGGCTGCACGTAGTAAGTACTCGGCACCCAGATGTCGGTAGGCAAGGTGGAGCCATTATTGCTCACTAAGTGGATGTACTGATAGGTACGTACAACACTTGCTTTGATAGAAGAACGCGCGTTGAGCGCAAAGCGCAAATTCAAGCGCGGCTCCCAGCCACCATAACTCTTGACGATGCTGCCCGGCCCATACACGGTGCTGTCTATCGCATGAATGCCCTGCGCATCGTAGGTCTTTCGCGTGTAGGGCCCCGCCTGTCCAAACCAGGAATAACGCAGGCCTGCATTCACTTTCAGCCAGGGCGTCAGATCAAAATCGTCGAGCACATACACACCCGCTTCATGCGCATATTTCAGCAACGCATTGTCAGGATTGAACTGAACACTATCTGAATGCCCCGACACCTGATTGGGCGTAAACGTGTGATAAGTGTAGTTAACGCCGGCCTTGATGTGATGGTTGCCGGTGGTGAACCAGTCCAGGTCGCTCTTCACGTTCCAATCCTTGATGCCGGAGCTGAGCTTCACAGCAAATTCGTTTTGCTCGCCTTCGAAGGAGAAATTATAGTCGTTATAGACGAGCGTGGTGTTGAGAAAAATCTTGTCGGTGAAGAGGTGGTTGTAGCGGAGCGTTGCCGTGCTGTTTCCCCAGGGAATCTTGGCTTTGAAATCCTGACTTTCCGAGGCAAACGTGAATTTATCCTTCCCAAAATATCCCGACAGATACACGCGGTCGCGCGGGCCCAGCTTGTAGTTGGCCTTCAGGTTGGCATCATAGAAATAGTAGCCGGAGCCGGCAAAAGAGCCTTTTGCAAAGGGCTTAATGAGCAGGTCTATGTAGGTGCGCCTGCCGGAAAGCATGAACGAACCGCGGCCTTTGTTGATGGGCCCTTCCAGCGTCAGTCGGGAAGCAATGAGACCAATGCCCCCGGTCGCATGATATTCTTTGGCATTGCCTTCTTTCATCGTCACGTCCACCACGGATGAAAGGCGGCCACCATAATTCGCGGGCATTGAGCCTTTGATCAAAGTCACATTTTTTAAAGCATCCGAATTGAATACAGAGAAAAATCCAAAGAGGTGGCCGGTGTTATAAACGACGGCATCATCCAGCAAAATGAGGTTTTGATCAGGGCCGCCGCCGCGCACATAAAAGCCGCTGTTGCCTTCACCGGCACTTTGCACGCCGGGCAGGAGCTGCATGGTTTTCAGAATGTCAGCTTCTCCAAAAATCACAGGCAGGGTCTTCATCTTTTCCACACTCAGGGTCACCGTTCCCATCTCTGTGTTGCGTACGTTTTCGTCTTTTCTTTCCGCCGTCACCACCACTTCATTCATCGCCTGATGCGGCTCCAGATCTGCATCAAAAGCGCGGCTTTCGATGAGCTGCATATTGCGCTCAAGCTGCTTGTAACCGACGTAAGAGAACACCAGAGTGTACTGCCCTGCCGGCATACTGATAGAATAAAATCCGTAGTTGTTGGTCTGTGTGCCAATGCCTAATTCCTTCACATAAACCGTTGCCAGTGGCAGCGTTTCATTGCTTCGTGCATCGCGGATATAACCGGAAACGGTAACGCGGGGTTGGGCCTGAACAAAGACTGGCATGAAAAGGAAAATCATGCACAGGGCACAGCGAAGGATTCTCAACATGAATTAGGAAATGGCTATAAGAGCCAATTCCCAAATATCCCGAAGGATGTTACATCTGCAAAGTGGATAGCACTTTTCACCTGCTCTTAGTCACCCTAAAAGCTCAATTGATCATCACCCATTCGAAGCCGAAACGAATCATCGTCTCCTGCGAAGGATAGCCGGGATAGATGACAGTATTGCGCCACCACAGGCTCTGAAGCTGGTCCACCATCAGGTAGGCTCGAAAGCGTTTCACCCTAAAATTGAAGAACACCGAAGCCTCGGGATAGTTCTCGGCACGATAGGAATTCTGATAATAGAATCGGTTGTAAAATGGTGCGTAACCTACGGGCGTGTAGGCCGAATGGTAGCGTGTGTCCAGCCCGGTAGCAATGTGCAGCGCATCGGTAAAGAGCGTGGATTCATAAGCCAGGCTCAGCCTTGCCAGCACCGCAGGCAGTTCCACCGGCGACTGTCCCGCCACTGTTTGAAAAGCAACCTCTGCGTCCATCACAAATGAGCCGAAGCGTTGCTGCTTATGCCCCGAAATCTGCGTGACGGAAAATGCGCCCGCATTCTGACGAAACTCCAGTTTGCCATTGGTGACATCACCGGCAGAATCGGCGAGGTAGATGAAATTGCCAAGCACCAGATTGCGAGCATTCAGGCTAAGCCCCAAACGTGGCAGGTCAAGGCGCCCCCAAAAGGAAGTGATACTCTCCTTACTCAGTGAAGGATGCATCTGATAATACTGATTCGCGAAAATGGTGTAGGAGTATGGAGCTTCGGTCAGTTGCTGAGAGGCGCCCACACTCAGCTTTCCCAGCCTTGCACCAAAGTCTTTCGCAATCGTGGCGTTGACCAAAAAATCACCTGCGGCGGCTCCTGCAGCAAACAGCTTCACGTCGGCACTGTAGGCCCAGGCGCGTGGTGTGAGTGCCTCTTTGCGTAGTGTGCCACTGAGGTAAGTTGAAATAGTAGATTGTTCATCACGCGCCGTGATATAATCCGTGTAAAAAGCATCTACGCGATTCCCTATTCCGACCGTCAGGCTGAGGCGGCGTAAACCTTTTCCGGCAAAACCAGACAGGCTGAAACGGTTGTCAAACCAGCGCTGATACTGCTCGCTATACACCGAATCGCTGCTACCGAAACTGCCGGAATAAAACGAATACCAGTCTTCCTGCTGCGGCAACAGACTCTTGAAACGATGCTTCGCCGAGCCGGCTTCAAAACGGTGCCCGATGGAGAACCGAGGTGTCAATTTCACTTCATAGTGCGTTGAATCTGCGTTGTAGATCGTGTCACGCTTCCCAAAAGAATAGCGGTGCTGCAACAGCACGTTGAAATCGCGTAGTGTATTGGTAACAGAAGAACGACGCCCCTGACTGCTGGTGTTGTAGTAGGAAGGATTATCCAGCGCCACAGGCACCGTTCCGCGGTCGGAATAGCGGGAATCATTCAGTAGTGAATCACCAAGAATGCCGCCGTTTTCATCGGTTTGTTCTTTGTTATAAACGAAGGCGCCAAACAGCTCGTAGCGCTGGTTTCGGCTGGAATAGTGGGTGCTCAGTCCGCCCATATCATGGTTGCTTCGTTGCAGACGGAAATAGCCAACTGAGTTGATTTTTTGATAGCGCACCATCACATTCCATCGTGGGGTGATGTTCTGCGTGTGCATCAGGCGCAGCGTTTGCTCCAACTTCGAACCGAGCTGGTAAGAGAACGATGTATAGGGCCTTGTGGTGTTGAAATATTTCAGGCTATCTGCTTCCAGACGATAGATATCATACACCCGGTAGCCCAATGATGGGCCTGTCTTCTGAAAATTTTCAGGTTGAAAAAACTGGCTGCTTGCAGGCGTGCCGAGGTTACCCAAATCGCGGTACCAGTTCCCCAGAAATGGCCGCCGCTGAAATTCATGAATACTTGTGTCCGGCAAGTAAGTCCGCTCTTCCGAAAAAGCCGTCGTTTGATAAATCCGCACCGGCTCATCATGCCATTCTTTCTTCGAAGCATTGCTACTCGTATCGCGGACCGGTGCCTGCGGGCTGCCCAGCGAAACACCCGAACCGGCAGCCACTTGCGCCCTCGCTCCCGGGCAGGACCACAGCAAGAAGGCAAGCATCAGAGCAGAAACGAAACGCAAGGACGAGGCTACGGTTTGGTAAATCGAGCAGTAAAAACTTCCGCTCCCTGCTGCTGCACGCGCAGCACATAATTCCCGGGGGCAAAAGTGGGCGGCAAAGATAGTTGCAGGCCTCCATCAGCCTGGCCGGCCGCCAGCTTTCGCCAAAGGCAAAGCCGGCCATTTGCATCCACGATTTCGAGGGTAGCACCATCCCGCAATGGCTGTTCAAACTGTAGCTGCAAGACATCCTTCACCGGGTTCGGAAATAGCTGAAACCTACCCTGTTGTTTTGCGTCCACACGCAGCAGTTCGCGGGCATCCAGCACGAACAGGCCACTTTGCATATCGCTCACCAGGATGCGATGAGAAGGCAGAAAAGGATAACAGCCCCAGGCGCCCGCATACTGTTGTGAAGGCTGCCCCGCCCACGTAGGATAATGAGCTACCTGATGCGGATGCGCGGGGTCGCTGACGTCATACACCTGCAGCCCGTCCATGTAGTAAGATGCAAACACAAGATGGCCCAACAGATACGGATTGTGCGGTATGGAAGTGCTGTCTGTTCCGCGTGGCGAGAAGGTGCTCAATATCTGAATTCGGGTCGGGTTCCGCGTGTCAATCATCTTCAGCGGCAATCCAAAATCCTCATCGCTCATCACGCCAATACCATCGTAGCCCATCCAGTTACTGTGATTATAGCCCATAAAGGGATAGCTCGTCAGGCCGCCAATAGCCGCGACGCCGGGCAACCGACTCATGTCAAGAATTGCATAGCCGCCCCAACCATTACTGCACCAGGCAGTGTCGTTGCGCACATAGATGCCATGCGTGAATGTAAAGTCATCCACATAGCAAAGGAAGCTCGGTGCCTCAGGGCGAGCCAGGCTATACACCGCGATGGAGTGCGTACCTGTCGTATTCCCCGTAACGGTTCCTAAATACAATCGGGCTCGGGCAGTGTCAACAAACATGCAGAGGGCGCGGCTCACCGAATCAGGATTACTGCTCCACACTTCCTGCACGGTATCGGGAAGCCCACTCAGGTCGTAGGTGCGTAGCCGGGCATCAAAGCCTTCTCCACTCACGCAATACAGGTACCCGCGGTATGTTTTGAAATCCCGATGTACGGCGGAAGCAGGAGCCTGTTGTAGGAAGGCTCGTTCACTACAATCGTCCAATCGTATCACATGAGCGCCGGTCGTGCTGCCGATAATGGCATACTCTTCTCCATGCACCACTGTACCCCAGACGTCATTCCAGTATTGTCCGCCGCTATTGACAGAACACCGGCTGGTATCCGCCCAATGGCACAACAAGGGTAGGACGCGCGGCGACTGTGCCCACACAAGATGGGACGTGCAGCAGCAGAAGATCAATGCCTGTAAAAAGCGCGACATCGGGCGGGAGAAAGCAGGATTGATAAAGGTCGGATTCGCTGCTCTTTCAATCTTGAAGCCAAGAAAGAAGCGTCTCAAGTGCTCTAATGCGTGCCCTGCGCATTTAATGCCTGCTGGTATTGCGCAGCATTTTTAAGGTGCTCGGCATAGCTGGCGCTAAAGCTGTGATAGCCGCTAAAATCAGGGCGTGCACAGAAGTAGAGATAGTCCGTTGTCGGGGCTTTGAGTACCGCTTCTATGGTAGCTGCTGCGGGCGTGCAAATGGGGCCGGGAGGCAGGCCCTGCACATAGTAAGTATTGTAGGGCGAAGCAATTGAAGTCTGCTGCGAGGTGATGCGGCGCAGGGTAAAATCGCCGGCTGCATAACGCGCTGTGGGGTCTGCCTGCAGGCGCATGCCTTTCCGCATTCGGTTGAGGTAGGTGCTTGCAATAAGAGGTTGCTCATCGCGCATATTGCTCTCCTCTTCAACGATAGAGGCAAGGACAATGGCCTGCACAGGCGTCAATCCCTGCTTTTGCGCAGCTGCGCGTCTACTGTCATTCCAAAAGGAGGTGAAAGTCTTGGCAATCTTTCTAAACACCTTGTCAGCACCGGTATTCCAGTAGAATTCGTAGGTGTTGGGCATCACTGCGCAGAGGGCAGAAGATGAATCGAGCCCGAATTGAGCGAGGTACACATTGTCGCTAAGTATGTGCCACAGTGTTTCCGAATCGGCCTCCAGGCGGGTGCCAACCAGGTGCACAAAATCTTCCTTCAGGCGCAGCTTTCCAATGGTCAGTTTCACCGGCTCCTGACGACCTGAGCGCAGAAGATGCACAATGCTCCAGTTGCTCATGCCAGCATGAATGCGATAGCGACCGGGATGCACATGGGTCGGATAGTCCACGCGTTTTGCCAGAAAATCAAAGCTCTTCATGTCGCGAACAAAGCCGCCCTGCTGTAGTGCCGCCTTCACCTGTTCGTAGCCCGAACCGGTGTGGATATAGAGATATTGCCCTTCACTCAGGCTGCCCGTATTCGGTGCAAAAACGAAATACCCCCCGATCAACGCGAGGGCCAAAAGCCCTACCAGTACTGCAATTGCAGTTTTATGACCGGACTTTTTCCGTCGGCGGGCGTTCATGGTTTTCGTGTGTGATGCTTCGAAATGAGCCTGGAATTTCCACTAAAAAAACCTGCCTCGGAAAGCAGGTTTTGGTTTCATGTTGTAGCCATTCTGAATTAAGGAGCGGGCGTTGGAGCCGGCGTGGGCGCTGTCGGGCCGGGCGTGGGTGCCGGAGCTGTCGGCTGTGCCTTCGACTTAGCAGGCTGGTCCATCGTGACGGGCTTTGTAAGGAACATCACCGTGATGATACAAAGGCCTCCAATGATGCCCATGATTGTCCAAGTACTTTTTTCCATGATGTCAGAGCTCTGCTTTACCCCCATCACCTGAGTGGAGATACTGCCAAAGCCACCTGCAAGACCATTGCCCTTGGGTTGTTGCACCAGGATAACAAACGTCAGCACCACACAGGCCAACAGGATAATAATCGTAATCAGCGTAATCATTTCAATTGGTTGGAAACCGCTTCCGCGCGGCCGGCAAAATAAGCGCTTTTCGATGGATATTTCAACGCCAACTTGCGATACATCCGCTCGGCAGCCTCCCATTTTTGCTGGCGTTCATATATCTGAGCTAAGGACTCTGAAACCAGGTCGTCTTCTTTGGTTAATGAGCTGACGGCCATTTCAAAAACCTGTTCGGGAATTTCTTCGGGTTGTTCATCCAGGGCAGATGCAAGTCTTTCCTGCTGCCACATGGACCGAAGGGCACTTTTTTCGCGCGCTTCCTGCTCTTCATGATGGGCTTTCATCTTGAAATAATTCAGCCATTCAGAAAAACTGCGCATCACCATCAGGGTCTGAGGGCCTTTGTCTTCTTCCGGCTCGGGCAGTGCATCACTCACTTCAAGGCCCTCATAGCGGAAATATTCTTCGGTGAAAGCAGGCTGAATGAGCGGCTCCTCTTTATGCTCCGCCGCAACAGTATGGGGCGCTTCAGGTTCAGGAATTTCCGGTGTGGAAATCGGTTCTGCATCAGCCTGCTCCGGCACCTCTTCCAATTCCTGCATCGCCTCATCGGGCTGTGTTGTTGGAGCCAGACTTGCCTCACTTTCTACTTCCTCAGGCTCAATATTCTCTTCCAGGCCCTGCTCCGGCAGCTCCAGCGTTTCGGCCTGCAGCAATTGGTAGGCTGGCAGCCAATGATCAACATAGAGGCGCAACGTAGAATTAGCTGTTTCAGGCGTTGCAAGCACATCCTGCTGATAAGCTTTCATGAGCCGGAGGGGCGCAAACCATGGCCATTCTTTGATGGACTTGTCCAGGTCTTCGGGAAGGCTCACTTCGGCGGGTGCCTGGAGCCATTGGGTAATTGCCTCAGCGGTCATAGGGTCGAAACTACCAATTTACAAATGCCTTGTTGAAGATGTCATCCGCGAGCTGCGCACCGATATCATCCGAAAGGCGCGTGGCTACATCTTCGATGGACTGGCTCGCCGGGAAGTCGGCAAAGCGGCTAAAATCCTGGTCGAAATTGGCTTTGGGGTTGAGTTGATTTTTGAAAGAAATATGCACCGAAATGGTGAGCCGGTTTTGGGCAGCCTGCTGGGTGTTTTGTATGGATGAGACGGTCACTTCATAAGCTGTGATCGCACCGCTCATTTCATAATCTGCTTCAGCCAGCGGACTGTTGACAAGGCTCAGGCCCGTTTGTGAAAGAATACGGCTCCTGATTTTTTCGGTGAGCGCCGGCGCCAATGCGGGAACCACATTGCGCGCATGATTTTCCAGTAAGCCCATGCGTAGTGTCTTGCCTTCCACAGAGGCACCGCTAAACGAGTACACGCCACAGCCGGAGAGGCTTAGGCAAAGCAGTAAGGCAAGTATCGTTCTCATG
>JAMIQN010000346.1:0-9575 GCA_035914595.1 Chitinophagaceae bacterium
GCGCCGGTGCTGCTGCGCAAAAGCTCATGACCCGACTGGAAACGGAGCAGGAAATCCTGATGAATCTGGCCGACATGGCAATGGACACATTCAGCGCGGAAAGCCTGTTGCTGCGTGCGGAAAAGATGCAGTCCTCTGGTCACGAAAAGGCTTCCCTGGTGGCCGATGCGCTCAAGGTCTTCCTTTCAGATGCTGCCGACCGGCTGCATCATTCGGGTAAAAATGCCATCAATGCTTTTGCCGAAGGCGATGAACAACGCATGATGCTGATGGGGCTGAAGCGCTTTACCCAAATCGCTCCATTCAACACGAAGGACGCGCGTCGTCGCATCTCTACCGCGGCTATTGAAGCGGGTGGCTATCCCCTGCAATCAAGCTTCGGCGCCTGATGAGGGAGTTGCCTTCCTCTTGTAGTAAAGCGTGCTGCAATTCTCATCGCGAAGCACTTCCCGAGCCGTTGCCAGCAGGGTTTCAGGGCTAATGGCCAGGTAGCGGTTCAGCTCGTGATTGATCATGTCGGCATCGCCCAGTAGCTCGAAATAGGCAAGGTTGTTGGCGCGTGACAGCAGGTTCATGTCCTCAAATTCCATCGCAGCCGTGATCTTGTTCTGTGCTTTAGCGAGTTCTTCCGGCGTTACGGGTTCGGATCGTAGCTGAGCCATTGCCTCTGTGATTGCCCGGTCGCCTTCCTCAATGCTGCGGCCTTCGCTGAGCTTGCCTTCCACCACAAGTAGGCCCGGATCGAAAGAGCCTGTGTGATAGCACTGAATACTGCTGAACAGTTGCTGCTCCTTTACGAAGCGCTGATACAGTCGTGAGGAATATCCATTGCCCATGATCTCGGTGATGAGGTCGCAGGCATAATAGCCGGCATTGAGGCGGCCCGACATGTGCCAGGCTTTGTAGAGGGCGTTGGCGGGCACATCCGCTTCCACTGTCTGTAGCCTCGCTACCGTTTGTTTTGGCTCAGCCGGGATAGAGCGTATGTATGGCTCGCCGGCGGCAATAGGGCCAAACCATTTTTCGGCAAGCGGTCTTACTTCCGCCATCGTCACATTGCCGGCCACACACAGGATAGCGTTGGATGGGTTGTAATGCTTTTTGAAAAAAGCTTTCACATCGCTGAGCTGGGCTTCTTCAATTTGTTGCAGATTCTTGCCAATGGTCATCCATTGATACGGGTGCGTCTTGTAGGCCAGGGCACGCAGATGCTTCCAAACATCGCCGTAGGGTTTGTTGAGGTAATGTTCTTTGAATTCCTCGCTTACCACCTTGCGCTGCACGTCAAGGCTTTTTTCTGAAAAGGCAAGGCTCAACATGCGGTCACTTTCCAGCCAGAATGCGGTTTCCATGTTTTGGAGCGGAAGCTGGACGTAGTAATTCGTGATGTCGTTAGTGGTGTAAGCATTGTTTTCACCGCCGGCCATCTGCAGCGGCTCGTCATACACGGGGATATTCACCGAGCCGCCAAACATGAGATGCTCGAAGAGGTGCGCAAAGCCGGTTCGCTGCGGGTCTTCATCGCGGGCTCCTACATCGTAAAGCACATTCACAGCCACCATCGGCGTTGTGTTGTCAGTATGAACAAGCAGGCGAAGGCCATTGCTGAGGACGAATTTTTCAAACTGTAGCTGCATAAGCGGTCAAAAGTACGGGCACAGGAACGAGTCTTTTTTTTAGCCCAAATTCAAAATGGAACAACGGAAACAGACGGACAAGGGTTTCTTTTCAGAATCCCTCCTTCCAGAAAAAACAATCATGAAATAGCCTATCGCAGCAGGATCAACTCGCCTTTATGCTCTTCCTTTTTGCCGGTAAAGCATTCGGCAGTCATGCGGTAGAAATAGGTGCCGGCATCGCAGGGCTTTCCCTTAAAAGTGCCGTCCCAGCCCGTCAGGGCATTGTCGCCATGAAACACGCGCTCGCCCCAGCGGTTGTATATGCTCAGTTCAAACTGAATCTGGTTGCCATAGGTAACGATGCGAAAGACATCATTGCGCTGGTCGCCATTCGGTGAGAAGGCATTGGGGTAGGAAAAATGGCAGCAGGGTTCCACCGTTGAAATGGTTTCAGAGGCTGTGTCGTTACAGTTCCATTGGTTGGTAACGATGAGGCGGATGGTCTGCGGGCGAACGATCAGTGGCCTGTATTCTTCCAGATTGGAGCTAAAGGTGGAAGGGTCAGAGCTCGTCCAGAGGTAGCTGCCGCCGCCGGTGCCGGTCATGGTAATCACGTCGCCCATGCAAAGCTTTGTTGGGTCGTAGATAATGGCAGCTTCCGGCTTGGGATAAATAGTCAGGCTCCGATTGCGGGTATCCAAGCAGCCATCAAGGTCCACAGTCAGTGAAAGATGGTGGTCGCCGGGTGTAGCCCAGCGTACGGCATACGGGCCGGGGCCGGTAGAGTCGGGCGCTTCCGCTCCATCAAAATGCCAGGAGTAAGCAAGGCCGGGTGGTGGCTGCGTATTGTAGCGAACCTGAACCGTATCATATTGGCAACCGTTGGTCACATCAAAGCCGGCATAGGGCACCTGCTTGACATAGATCGTGTCGGTAAAGGGTAGGGACGTACACTTGTTTTCATCCACAATCAACGTGATGAATTTGTAGCCCGTATCATACCAATGCACGCGAACGGGGCCAATACTATCGCCGCTTACAAAGCCTGCACCCCCGAAATTCCAGCGGTAATCCAGGATAGGCCCTACACCTACTTTGCCTGAAAAATTGAAGACAGCCGTATCATTCTGGCAAATCTTTTCAGGGCCGGAAAACTTGGCAATAGGGCGCGCTGTAACATACACTTTCAGGGTGTCTGCGCGTGAAAAGCAGACCTTCATTTTCTGGGCTACCAGCCAATAGAAAATGCCTGCACTAACGGTGCGGGGTGTCGGTGCGCTTCCAATGTTCATACCCGTAGCGGTGTACCAGTAAAGCCGTGCGCCGGAGTCGGCAATGGCATGGAGGGAAACTGCTACATCATTCTGGCAATAAAATACCGGACTCACAATCGGCATGTTTGGATAAGTGCCGCTATCGGGAACATTCAAGGCGCCGGTGGTAACGCACGTCAAGGCATCAGATGCAATCTGCACCGTGTAGTTGCCGGCAGGCAGGCTGTCGCGCACATGACCTGTGAGGTCGCGGAAGGATTTTACAACGGAGCCGCCCTGCAGAATCGTGATCGTTCGGGGGGGCAGTCCGTATGAAAAAGTGTAGTCCACGAGCGCCTGATGGGCACATTGAGTAGCTGCTGCAACGAATGCCGTCATCTGGTTGGGGCGTACCACGTGGACGGTGTAAGCCATTGTTTGGGTAGAGGTCAGCGGACAGCCATCGTCCTTATAGGTGACGTAAAAAGTGTAAGAGCCAGGGGCCGCACTTTGTGCCTTCCAGTGAATAGTCACTACCGGCTGGGTGCGGATGCTTGAATCCACACTGGCGGTGACACCGGCAGGAAGGCCTGCTACATACACAGCCGAAATCGTATCGTTAGCAGGATTGACAGCAACTATCCTGAACTGGGCGCTGTCCGTCTGGTAGCAGATGTTGAAGTCATTCGTGCCGGCAACAAAGCCTCCACGGGTGCTGCTTTGTGAGGAAGACGTGTCAATGCGGCTGGATGCGGGCGTGTTGTTGCAGGAGGAAAGCACCACAAAATTCATTTCGCGCATGGCCGTTCCGACAAGAACACCATTCCGGTATTCCTCAACTTGCTGCACCACCAGCGATACCTGGGTGTTGTTGGGCTTGAAATTCATCTGGCCCGTACTGCTGCTGAAGCTGAAGCTGCCGCTCGAAACCGCCAGAGGTTGGGTGGCTGAATAGCCGCTGGCATAGGTTACGGTGCCACCTCCACCACCGGCAGCTGATCCAAGAAGGCCGGGGATCAATGCGAAACCCAGGGAATCCCCATCTGCATCAAATGCACCCAGGTTGTATTGCTGCGCCACATTGATGCAATAGAATGGTGTTGGAGTTGTGGTGAATTGAGGAGATGAATTAGCGCCGACTGTATTGTTCAATTGGGCCTCAAGCGCCATGATATTGCTGCCTGCATTGGTGATGTTGGTAATGCCGTTATAGCGTCCGGCAGCAGCTACGCCACCACCGCCTAGAACTCCGTCAAACCGAAACAGCCAATTGGCTGAGGTACTCGGAAGGGTAATCGTCCCGGAATAGATATAGCGCTTAATTCCCGGAAGGGATCCATTGGGGGTGTTGCAGGCGGTATTCGGTTTTTCGCGGGTGCAAACGGGCGTCACGTCCAGGCCTGTATCCTGAACTTCAAGATTCAGGGTGGTGAAGAGGTTGCCGGAGCGCAATATCTTGATACGGGGGGCAGCGAAGGCCAGCGAGGCGAAGGCTCCGGCGGTGCTGGAATTGCGGTCGCAGTTACCATACACCACCAACGTGACACGATATGTAAGTCCGGTTAGATGCTCATAATACAGATCGGCGCCGCTCACGTGGTTGGCCCGCGCAATTATGGCTGATGCCAGAAGCAGCATGAAAGAAACTGCCACACGCCGGATCAGGCTTTTCATCATTCAAAAACTAACGGGATATGAGACCCATTATTATTCCTGCAAAGATGCTGTATGTATGCCCGGCAACTCCCCTCGTGCGGCGATTTGAAAGGCTGATGCGGCCAAATGAAGGGTTTCTATGACGCTGCGAAAACAGTTTCTGTCAGACGGGTCTGAACAAATGCTTAATGAAACTTTTTGCCTTGTTGCAGCATCTCCAGCAGCGTCACCATGCGCCGTTCCCGGGTCTCGGGCTTACGCGCCGTTTGGAGCCGCCAGCAGATCGCGTAGCGGTTCGTTTTGTTGAGCGTATTAAAAAAGGCAAGTGCCTCCGGGTATTGTGCTAAGCGCTCCAGAAAGTCGGCAGGCATCTGCATGGTCGAAGCGGCATCGTAGGCCTGCTCCCATCGGCCATCTGCTTTGGCAGCTTCAATTTCTTTCATTCCCTGCGGCTGCATGCGCCCTTCGGCAATCAACCGATCTGCAATGCCGCAATTGCGTTTCGACCAGAGGCTGCGCTTCCGTCGGGGCGTGTATTTGTTTAGGTAATGCGCTTCGTCAAATGGCTTTCGCTGGCCGTCTATCCAGCCCCAGCACAAAGCTTCTTCCAGAGCCTCTGCACTGCTCATGGAGCGTATGCCGCTGGCTGCTTTGGCAAACTTGATCCAAAGGCCATCCCCGGACAGGTAGTTTTCGCGCAGCCATTGTGCCCATAGTTCGGGTGTTTCAAACAGCAAAACAGGAGCTCCTCCATTGGGATTCATGCAGTCAGATTGTTCCGTTTAAGTATGCTTTTCTTGTCTTTTCAGGGAAATGCTCGATGGCATAGCGAAGCATGGTGCGGGGCATCGTACGGTAGTGCGCCTGCAGGAAGGCTTCTTCTTCTTTCAGCGAACAACGCTTCCCAATTTCGCGGAGCATCCAGCCAACGGCTTTTTGAATCAAATCTTCATCGTCATGCAGCAGTATCGTAGCAATCTGCAGCGCATCATCGGCAAGGCCTTTTTTGATGTAGCAAAACGTAGCCAGCATGGCAATGCGTCGTTCCCAGATAGAACCGGATTGGGCCAGTTTACCAAGCACGTTCATCCGTTCCTGTTGCCCCTCCAGCCAAGGGCCGACGATGAATTCAGCGCTGGCATCCACGAGGTTCCAGTTGTTGATCCATCGAGTGTTTTTTAGGTAGGTCTTGTAGATCTGGTGGCGGGTATTGACATCCTTACTTCCGGTGAATTGATGCACCATAATTAGCAACGCAGCCATGCGGAATTCATGCTCCGGCGACTGCAACAGTGCGACGATTGTATCAAGAGAAATCTGTCGGTGTGGGATGATGGCTTTGCGAAGAACCGGCATCGTCAGGCCGAGGAACACATCGCCTTCGCCATACTCGCCTTTGCCCGTTTTGAAGAAACGAAGGCTGTGCTGTGCACGTTCGGGGCTGCCTAACGCACGCAATTCCTGACGGATTTTTTCAACTGAAGACATCGGATTTGAAGGCGCTTTCGCTAAAAGTAATCTCGGTATAAAATGACGCATGGACCGTGAAGCGCGCTTCAAAGCCCATGCGTTAAGATGTTGTGGGGGCATTCGGGGGCGCAGACTTTCAGCCACCCTTGCGATGCTCTTCGTTAATTTCTATTCACCGTGATGGATGATCACGCGTTGCTGCAATCGCACGCCGCTATTGCCTTCAAAGCTGAGAATGTACACCCCGTTCTGAAGCCGTGCAGTGCTTAGCGACACCAGCCCGTGATGATACGGCTGGCGGAGTACTTCGCGGCCCAGCATATCGCGGAGGATAAGGTTGCCGGCGCTGTTGTTCAGGCCATCCACAACTGCTGTGAGCTGCGTATGTGCCGGGTTGGGAAATGCTTTCAGCGAAGCGGGAACCGTAGAAACAGCAGGCACGCCTAAAGGTTCACCCACCGTAAATTCTTCTACAAAGCCACCGCCGAAATTACCGCCACTGTAGCCGCGCATCGGAATGGTCATGCCGTTGTTGCTGACATCATACACGCGCAGCGCACCGGAAACCGTAGGAAACTGAGTAAGGCCCGTGCCGGTGAACTTGCCCACTGCATTTCCACTCGGCACATCATAGTAGCCGAGATAGCTACTGTCCGTAACCACGAGGCGATAGGCGCCATCCGGCAGGGTAAAGAACGTGTCGCAAACGGTGCTTACCGCGCAGTTGTTGCATTGCTGCACGATGTTGCCTGCAGCGTCTTCAATGCGCCATGCCGTCTGGCTGATTGCTGCATTGCCGGGCAGGGATTCATCATTCGCAGCAAGCTGGATTTGGATTTCCGAAGGCCAGCGGGAGGCTGCCGTGAAGGTGCTTTGAAGGGTATTGTTGGTGGCGTCTTCGTCTGCAGCTCCATTCACTTCGCTGATAGAAACATGGAAGTTGTAAGTGCCGGGTGCGAGGCGCAGTTCGTCAAAAACAGGCAGCGTAATCTCCTGTGTCGTGAGGCTGGCAAGGTTGCCCGTCCAGGTGTAGGTGTAGGGAAGTTTGCCTTCCACATAGTACACAAACTTGATGCTCGTGATGGCAGCGCTACCGCTATTCCGCACGCTCAAAATCGGGCGGCCGGCGATGGGATTTTCGCGCCAGTGATATTCGGCATCCGTAGGTGCAATGATGTCTTCCAGAGATGCATCTGTTGTCTTGTTGGGTGCTCCGTAATACATCACGGCACCTTCAATCGTGTAGGAGGCAGGCGAGCCGCCACTTGCTGTGGTGGAGGTGTAAGCAGGGAAGCTCATGCCCAGCGTGTAGGCGCCGGTGCCAAGTGGTCCGTTTGCATACAGGTCGTGGGAAAGGGTGCGAACCAAAGCACCGGGGCACCAGTTGGCGCGTGCGTAGATCCAGGTACCGGATTGCGGGTAGAGTTCATTCTGCGAGCAGTCTTCACGGAAAAATTGTTGCTGTACGAGCTGTGTGCCGTTCAGGCTAAGTGTGTACACATTCGGGCAAAATTCCGCACAGGCATTATCGTCGCCACCGTGGCCGGTGATGTTCATTTTGACCTCAGCATCAGCCGTGCCTGCAGGAGGTGTCATGGTCTTTGGTGCCAGCGCCGTGTTGATTGGTGTGCTGCCGTGGCCATAGGCAAAGCTGCCGTGCCAGAGGCGGTCAATGCGAAGCACATTGCGCTCGGGCGTACCCTCGATGAACATGAATTTGATATTGGCAGTGAATCCGCCGCTATATCCTGAATAGTGAATCCGAACGGTGCCGGAATCGCGAAGGACCGGGTAGTAGTCGGTCACGTCGAAGATGTAGCGCTGCGTCCAGGTGGAGGAGAAACGATACCAGCCCGTATGCGCATAGGGTGTAATAAGCCGGCCCACCTCAAAAGTGTCGGGATGGCTGACGCCCATGAAATAGGTCTGAACGGTATAGTCCCAATCGCCGCAGTAGGTAGGCGTGCCCGGGCACACATACTTGCCGATAGTGGCAATCATGTAAATCTTGCGATAGGTCTTGGAGCCATCGGGGAAGCTCACCGTTGTATCGAAGTTGTTGTAGTAGTTCAACTGCACATTGTTTGCCTGCACCCAGGTTGTGTCGCCGGGCGCTGCATGACCTGCGAACGGAAAGGCCAGCAGCAAAAACAGGGCGGAGTAGATTTTCTTCATAAAAAAAGATTCAGTAGCCAAAGGCTGATTGGGGCGGCAAAGATATTGGTAGGGCGCACGGCGAAGGCCAGTACGAATCAGCGCCGGCCTCATTACCTCCTACCTTTGCCGGCTTTCAGCGCCCGCCCATGCCAGGAATTACCGTCGCCATTGTTGGCCGCCCGAACGTGGGCAAGTCCACTCTTTTCAATCGCCTGCTCGAGCAGCGCAAAGCCATCGTAGATGACGTCTCCGGCGTGACCCGTGACCGCCAGTATGGGGTTGCCGAATGGAATGGCCGCCAGTTCAACGTCATTGACACCGGGGGCTTCGTTTCCCGCAGTGAAGATGTCTTTGAACGCGAAATCAGGAAACAGGTGCACATCGCCCTGGATGAGGCTGATCTGCTCCTGTTTGTCGTGGATACCGTTACAGGCATCACCGGCCAGGATGAGGATATGGCGGAGGTATTGCGGCGCGCCACCAAGCCGGTCTTTTTAGTCGTCAATAAAGTGGATAATTCAGAGCGTGCCCTCCTGGCTACCGAATTCTACGGGCTCGGCTTCGAGCGGGTGCATTTCATTTCTGCCATCTCCGGCTCCGGCACCGGCGACCTGCTGGACGACATGACGTCTTTGATGCCGGAGGCTGCACCAGCACCCGAAGTGGATGAAGATACAGACCCTGAAAAGGCCGCGCCACCCGCCACTCCAACTATTCCGCGCATTGCCATCATCGGGCAGCCCAACGCAGGCAAGAGCACCTTGCTCAACGCCCTGATTGGCCAGGAACGCACCATCGTTTCAGACATTGCCGGCACCACCCGCGACACCATCCACACGCATTACAACCTCTTCAATCGGGAGTTTGTTTTGATAGACACCGCCGGCATTCGCAAAAAGAAAAATGTTCATGAAGACCTGGAGTTTTACTCGGTTATTCGCGCCATCCGGGCTATGGACGAAGCCGATGTGTGTCTGCTGCTCATTGATGCTGCCAAAGGCATGACTGCCCAGGACGTCAGCATTTTTGCGCTGGCCGCGAAGAAGGGGAAGGGCATCGTTATTCTGGTGAACAAATGGGATACGGTACCCAACAAGGAGACGAACACCCCCCGCGATTATGAGAAGGCCATCAAAGAACGCACGGCTCCTTTCACGGATGTGCCGGTAGTCTTCATTTCAGCTACCGAAAAGCAGCGCATTTTTCAGGCCATGGAAAAGGCAATAGAGGTGTATGAAAACCGTAGCCGGCGCGTGCCTACCTCCAAATTGAATGAGGTCATGCAGAAGGAAATAGATGCCTATCCACCACCTCTGATGCGTGGCCATGCGGTGCGAATTAAATATGCTGCACAGGCGCCGACGGCGGTGCCCGCTTTTATTTTTTATTCTAACCATCCTGACGCCATTCGTGAGGGCTA
>JAMIQN010000347.1:0-6718 GCA_035914595.1 Chitinophagaceae bacterium
CGCATCGGGGAATGGCGGGCCTGGTGGCATTTTGCCAAAATGCGCCCGGCATTTGTGTTGCTGCTGCCGGTTTGGATTCTTTTCTCCATCGCGAAGCATTTGATAAAGACCTTACGGTGAAAGGGTTGGGAGGGATCGCTCAGGCGCGCACCAGCTTCATCAGAGGCTCAAAGGAGTAGAGGGCGGGTCGGCGGCCTGCCGCTTCCTGAACAGGAACAATCACATGATGCTGCAGCAGTGCCCGCGTGAATCGGCTTGCAATGGCGGCAGGGATACCACTTTCCGACGTGAATTTGTTATTGCGAAAATGCGGGTTGCGGAAAAGGAAATCCAGGGCGTGTACGCTCCATTTGGACGAAAGAATTTCGGTGAATAAGGGCTTCAATTCTTCATACAAGGCTTCGATTTTTTCCGCTGTGGCCAGGTTCTGCTTGGCCTGTGCACTGACGGCTTTTAAAAAGAAGCGACACCAGGCTTCCCAACTGCCGTCCTGCGAAACAGCACGCATTGCCGCGATGTATTCATCCTTGTGCGTTTCCAGAAAACCACTGATGTAGAAATAGGGGGCCGAAATCAAGTTGGAATGCCACAGGTAGAGCGTGATCAGCATTCGTCCGATACGGCCATTGCCATCTTGAAAAGGGTGGAGCGCCTCAAATTCCAGATGCATTATGGCGGTCTTGACAAGCACCGGGTCCGGGCTGTTTTGGAGATAGTCGAGCCAGGCTTCCATGCCTTCCTGCAGCTTCTCCGGGCTGGCCGGAATGAAGCCGATCTTCTGAATGCCATCTGCCAGAAAATTTTGCTCCTGCTTGAATTGCCCCGGCGATTTTCGGGCGCCACGTCCGTAGGAAAGCAACTGCTGGTGCATCATTTTGATCAGGCTCGTGGAGAATGGAAACCCTTCGGTGATGGCTTGCTGGGCGCGTTTGAGTGTGCGTTGGTACAACACCGTTTCGAACACGTCCGAACGATATTGGTTGGCGCGGCTATCGTCGCTGTCGGTTTCGGCTTCATAGCGCAACACTTCATCTACCGTGCTCACTGTTCCTTCCATTCTTGATGAAATAACCGCCTCCTGGCTTCGGAGTGGAGCCAAAAGCACTTCGCTATTGCGCATCCTGCGGAGCATTTGATCATATCGGGAGAGCGCATCCGTAGCCTCCAACAACTCATGGATGAGCGATTCAATGCTCGGGCCCTTCGGCGGAAATTTGCCGTAATGATAACGGACTGCTCCTGAAACATTCAAGGCCATGCCTGGTCATTTGACAAACAAAAATAGTGTGTTTTGATAGCTCAAACTACGTTGATGTGCAAAATTGCCATTTTTTGCGCGGTAAAATCGTAGATGTGCATGAATGCAGCTCAAAATCGGTTGTCATGCAAAATCCGCGAAAAACGATGGACAAACCGGTTTGCCCTTCCGGAATGAACGACAAACTACCGGGCACCCGCTGCGGCAATTCATAGCCTCAGGCCCCAGCGTACCTTTAAGCCGCATGTCTTCACAATACCTGGTTAGTGCCCGCAAGTATCGCCCCCAACGCTTCGACACCGTCGTGGGGCAGGAGCATATCACCACGACCCTCAAGAACGCCATTCGAAGCGGCCAACTGGCTCATGCCTTTCTTTTTTGTGGTCCACGCGGTGTAGGCAAGACCACCTGCGCACGCATCCTTGCCAAGACCATCAACTGCACCAATCTGACCGCCGACACGGAAGCCTGTGGCGAATGCCCTTCCTGCCGCGCCTTTCAGGAGAATGCCTCTTTCAATGTTTTTGAACTCGATGCCGCTTCCAACAATTCAGTGGATGATATCCGCGAATTGATTCAATCGGTGCGCTATGCACCCCCGCAGGGCAGGTACAAGATCTACATCATTGATGAGGTGCACATGCTTTCTGCAAGCGCCTTCAATGCGTTTTTGAAGACTCTGGAAGAGCCGCCGCCACATGCCATTTTCATCCTGGCTACTACGGAAAAGCATAAGCTGCTGCCCACGATCCTGAGCCGCTGCCAGATTTTTGATTTCCGGCGCATCACCACGCAGGATATCGTGAAGCAGCTTCAGACCATCGCTGCCAATGAAGGCCAGACCGCCGAGGAAGAAGCACTGCACGTCATTGCACAAAAAAGCGAGGGCTGCATGAGGGATGCCCTGTCTTTGTTTGACCGAATTGCCTCCTTCACCGATGGCTCTGTGAGTTATTCGCTGACGATGGAGCACCTGGCGACGCTGGATGCAGATTTTTATTTCGGGCTGACAGATGCCATGCTCGCGCAGGATGTCCCTTCCACCTTGCTGCTGCTGCATGATGTGCTGGATCGCGGCTTTGAGGGCAGCGTGGTGCTGGAAGGCCTGGCCCATCATTTCCGGGATATGCTCCTCTGCAAAGACCCGCGGATGGTGAAGCTGCTGGACCTGTCGCCGGCGCATAAAAAGCGCTATTTCGAAAAAGCCCTTCAGGTGCCACCTTCCTTTTTGCTTTCAGGGCTGCACCTCGTGGAGCAAAGCAGTTTCCAATACAACCTTGCTTCCAATAAAACGCTGCATACTGAACTGTGCCTGATTCGTCTTTGCTTCCTGATGCAGGCCACCGGCGCAGCGCCCCTTAGCGATGCCGTATTGCACTCCGGCGATGCGCCCCGTTCAGCTCCCGTAACGGCCCCGGCCAGGCCTGAGACTTCCGGCACAGCGTCCGTTTCAGAACCACCGGCGCCTGTCATCCGGCCTGCTACTTCGAAAGCTGTGCCTGCAGAGCCTGAGTCTGCAAAGCCTGCAGAACAACCGCCTGCCAGGCCTGAACCGTCTGCGAAACCAACCGGTTCAAGCAGCTCAAAAGTTCGGGTGAGTTCCAACCTGCTGCAGCAATTGGATGGGCATGTTGCCAGCCGTCATGCGACGCAAAAGGCGGTCACACCTCTGAGCCGGGAAAGTGTAGAAGCGATGTTTGAAAAATTCAAACAGGAAACCCGCAACGCCCAACGTGACACGGTCTATGCCCAATTGCTGATGATGGATATTGAATGCAAGGCCGACGACGAGGCGCACATCATTTCGCGCACCACAATGGCCGATTCTTTTGCCCAAAATCTGCGCAATGAGATGGTTGAATTTTTCAGCAAAGAGAGCGGGCGGACGGTGCGCGTCACCACCGAACTGCGCGAAGATGCCGACCAGGAGGCCGCGCGGCCCAAGGTGCTCAGCAAGCAGGAAATGTTTGACGCGATGGCCGCCAGAAATCCAAACCTCACGCGGCTTCGGGACGATCTGAATTTGCAGATTGACTATTGACCCCCAACCCTTAGAAAAAAAACAGAGGCTGCCTCCGGATGAGAAGCAGCCTCTGTTCGTATGGGCCACTCAGGCCTGGTCGCCGGTAGTGTCGGCTTTCTTTTTTGCTGTCTTCTTTGCGGGCTTTTCTGCGCCGGCTTCGTCGGTGGCTGCAGCCTTTTTGGCACGGGCTTTCTTCACCGGCTTCTCCGCTTCCGGTGCCGGAGCTTCGGGAGCAACCGACGTTTCTGCTACGGGTTCTTCGGTGGTTTCGGCGGCGGGGTAGAGGTTAGAGAAATCCAGCAGGTCGGCGCCCTTGAGCAGTTCAAACCACTTCAGCATCTTTTTCATGTCGCTGACATACACGCGGTCGTGGTCCATGTCCGGATAAACGGCCTGGAAATAGGCGCGGATAGCGGCGGGATCGGCCTTCGGCTCGGGGCGGGTCTGCTCGCTTTCCTTCATTTTTTCGAACACTTCATGCAGGCGAACATTATCACCAATGGTGTAGATCTCAATGCTTTCGAGCGGGGTCACATTGTGCTGGCGGCTGGAGATAAACTTGGTGGCCTGCTCGCCCAGGGAGCGAACGATGGCACCATCGCCTTTGGTGCTGAGGAGCTGATAAAGACCGCCTAATCCGGTTACGGCTACAATTTCTCTGTACTGCATGGTTGCGTTTGAAGGGCGGCAAAAATAGGAATACCCGCAATAGGCCGGCCTTGCGGTGAACGTTTGATTTCTTGAGGGAAAGCTTCGTAATTTTTGGGGTTCAATGCAGCGTCAGATTCATACTCCATGCTTCCTGCCGACTTGTGCATACGGCTCTGTTGCTCATACCGGCGGGATTACGCCCCGAGTCGGTTGCTATCCCTTCAAAATATATGTAATGGCATTACCAACGGTCGCTCCGGGAATGCCGTCTATAATACGCGCAGAGCGGCGGCATGGTCGTATTGGCCGTTGATGCTTCCCTTCTTCTTAAAAACAGCGCTTTTTCACCCCTAACCTTTTTAAAAAACCACAACCATCATTGACATTATGAAGAGAGCATTCTTACTCATAGCGGCAATTCTTGCCACGGCCGGCCTGCAGGCGCAGACGACATTGCTGGCCGAAGGTTTCAATGTGACCTCGCGAACCGCTACTCCACCGTCCGGGTGGACGGTCAACTCTAGCGGCACGGGCACTAATGACGGTGGCTCCTGCTCTTCGGCAACCACCTGGGAGCAATGCCCTACCGGCGGTTTTTCTGCCAACTGTGGCAGCCCGGGTAATCCGCTGCCCAGCTCCTACACCGGCAGTGGCATGATGGGCTATAATGCCTGGTCTATCATGACGCCCAGCGCGTCCGAGTTGGTGACGCCGGCACTCAATTTTTCGTCCGCAGGCACCTACGTGCTCAGTGTCTGGATTTATCAGGAGCTGAACTACAACCCCGGCGACGACAGTCTTCGGATTTTCGTCAACACTTCGCCCACATCCGCAGGAGCCAACAGCACCATGCTTTGGGAAGGCACGCCCTCCTATTCCACCAACAGCTACTGGACCAACTACCAGTTCAATATCCCCACTACCTACACGGGCACCACCAACTACATCATCTTCCGCGGCGTCACCAACTACCGCAATGACATCTTTTTCGATAGTGTCACGGTGATTCACAACCCGCCCACACCGTGTAATGCGGCGCCCCTTCAACCGGTGATTACAACGCCTGCCATGAGCGCCAATGCACCGCTCTGTGCCGGCAGCACTAAGACTTTTACCGCAACGGATCCCAACTTCCCCACCGTGGGCAACTTCACCTATCAGTGGCAGTCGGCCAGTTCCTCCACCGGCCCCTGGACTACCGTCAGCAGTGTGACGACCATCACCGGCGGCACCCTGAGCTACACGACTTCGTCCCTGAGCACCACGACCTGGTACCGGCTGAATATGGTTTGCAATACCACTAGCAATGCCACCGCCAGCACGCCCTATCAGGTGTTTGTCGGAGCGCCCCAGCCAGGTGCGATAGCCGGCAATGCCAGCTTCTGCCCCGGCGATGTAACCACCTATTCCGTACCTGCTTCTACGGGCACCAGCTACGCCTGGACGATCCCTTCGGGATGGACCGGCAGCTCTACCACCAACAGCATCACCGTGACGCCCGGTACCACCGGCGGTACGATGTCCGTTACGGCGACCAATGCCTGCGGCACTTCTATTCCGCAAACGAAATCCATTGTTGCAGGGACGGCGCCGCAGATGCCCGCAGCCATCAGCGGCAACAACTCACCCTGCGCCACCACCAACCAGACCTACACCACTGCAGGTTCCTCCACAGCCGTGTCGTATAGCTGGACAGTGCCTACGGGATGGAGCATTTCCAGCACTTCCAATGGAGGAAAATCCATGACTGCCGTGGCCGGATATAACAGCGGCACTATCACCGTGACTGCCGTCAATGGCTGTGGCAGCAATGCAAGAACCTATGCCGTGAGTGTCATCACCTCGCTGGATACACCGGGTGCTATCTCTGGCCCCGCAGCACCCTGTGCCGGAGCGCAATACACCTACACGGTTCCGCCGGTTACGGGCGCGGCTACCTATGTGTGGAGCCTGCCCAGCGGCTGGAGCGGCACCAATACAGGCACTACAATTCATGTATTTGCAGGCAGCTCAGGCACGCTGAGCGTAACCGCATATTCCCCCTGTGCCACCTCGCCTGTAAGCGGAAAAACAATCACGGTGCAGCCCGCAGTAACGCCCACTGTTTCCGTTAGTTCTGCGAGCAATCCCGTCTGCAAAGGCGTGCTCACAACCCTCAATGCCAGCTACGCTAATGGCGGCAGCAACCCCCAGTTCATTTGGAAAAAGAATGGGACAGTGATGCTGGCAAACACGGCTCAATACGTTGACAACACCTTCAATAATGGCGACGTGATTACCGCCTCGCTGATTTCGGATGCGACCTGCCGGACGGCAGACACCGTTGTTTCGGCACCCTTAACGCTGACGGTTGCCAACCGCGCCGTGCCCGGTATTTCTATCAACTCGGTGCCGGTGGTCACTATCTGCCAGGGCACACCGCTCTACTTCAACACGACGGCCAATAATGGCGGCACTACACCCAAATACCAGTGGTACTTGAACGGTATCGCCATATCCGGAGCCACGGCTGCTACCTACTCCACCTCCACTTCAGCCAACAACGATTCCATTTCGGTTTCGATGACCAGCAATGCCGTTTGTGCCACCGACAGCATCGCCCAGTCCAATAAAGTGGGCATCATTGTGAAGCCTTTGATATCACCTACCGTATCGGTAAGTGCTTCCTCTACCCAGCCCAGCCCGGGCATGCCGATTACGTTTACGGCAATGGTTACCGGCGGCGGCCCCACACCCACCTTCCAATGGATTTTGAACAATGTGGAGATAGCCGGCGCAACGAATCA
>JAMIQN010000348.1:0-2156 GCA_035914595.1 Chitinophagaceae bacterium
TATGACTATCATCCGCTTTCCATTCCGGCACCGTACAACCACAGCAATATTGACTCCGACGAACTGATTTACTACGTGGACGGAGAGTTCATGAGCCGGAAGCATGTAGAGCGCGGTATGGTGACGCTGCACCCCGCCGGCATTCCCCACGGGCCACATCCCGGTGCAGTAGAAAAGAGCATTGGCAAGACCGAAACCAGAGAATTGGCTGTGATGGTGGATACTTTCCATCCCCTGTTCATGACTGAATTTGCCGCAGGTATTGAAGACAGCCAGTACATGCACAGTTGGATTGAGTAAGCCCGCCATCAGAGAGAACACGAATGGTATTCATCGTGCCCCCTCGGCACTCAAACACACGAATCTGCATATAGCAGCATAGCTTCTTCAACGAAGACGGCTGCGGCAATGCGCTACCTTTGACCGTTCAAAAGAAACCAGATATGGAAGCAACGATAGCCCGCGAGCTGGAGGCTCGTAAAGCGACAGATTTCCTGCCGATCAACGGCACAGACCACATCGAACTGTATGTAGGTAATGCAAAGCAGGCCGCCTACTTCTACAAGGCAGCCTTTGGCTTCAAAAGCGTAGCCTATGCAGGCCCTGAAACGGGCGTGCGCGACCATGTCAGCTACGTGCTGCAACAAGGCAAAATCCGCCTCGTACTGACGACTCCGCTCAAAAGTGATTCACCTATTTCTGAGCATATCCGTAAGCATGGCGATGGTGTGAAGATTCTCGCCCTGTGGGTGGATGATGCCACCTTATCCTTCAACGAAACCACGAAGCGCGGTGCAAAGGTTTATATGGAGCCAAAGACCTTAGAAGACGCGAATGGCAAGGTGGTGATTTCGGGTATCTACACTTATGGAGAAACCGTGCACCTTTTTGTGGAGCGCAAAGACTACAAAGGCATTTTCATGCCGGGCTTTGAGCCGTCGGAATCTGAATTTGCACCGACCGATACCGGCCTCCTCTACATTGACCACTGCGTGGGGAATGTGGGCTGGAACCGCATGAACGAAACGGTGAAGTGGTATGAGGACGTCATGGGCTTCGCCAATATCCTCAGCTTCGACGACAAGCAAATCAACACCGAATACTCCGCCCTGATGAGTAAGGTGATGAGCAATGGGAACGGCTATGTGAAATTCCCCATCAACGAGCCGGCGGAGGGCAAGAAGAAAAGCCAGATTGAAGAATACCTCGACTTCTACGAAGGTGAAGGCGTGCAGCATATTGCCGTAGCGACCAAAGACATCGTCAAGACGGTGACGGAATTGAAGCGCCGCGGTGTGGAGTTCCTTTCGGCACCGCCAAACGCCTACTATGAAGACCTGCTGGCGCGGGTTGGAAAGATTGATGAAGATTTAAAGCCCCTTCAGGATTTGGGCATTTTGGTGGACCGCGATGAAGAAGGATATCTGCTTCAGATTTTCACCAAGCCCGTTGAAGACCGGCCCACCCTGTTCTTCGAAATCATCCAGCGGAAGGGCGCCAAGAGCTTTGGAGCCGGCAATTTCAAGGCCCTCTTTGAAAGCATAGAACGCGAGCAGGCCAAGCGTGGAAATCTCTAAGAGAACTTGCACCTAAAGCCGTGTTCGCCAATCCCTGCAATAGCTATATTGCAGGGATTTTTTTAGTGCCTTGCCACAAACGTTTTCAGGGCATTTCACGTCTAAAAGACCAAACGAAGAATCAGCCATTTTATGAAGAAGCTTTTACTCCTTTGCGGCCTGCTCGGTGCAGCCTTCGCCTCCCACGCGATCTGTACTTCAAGCTTTAGTGCTACACAGGTGCCAACAGGCAACAATCTCTTGCATGTCAACTTCACGAACAACTCGGGATATGGCCTCCCGTTTTCGGGTCAGCTCAAGGATTATTACCTGAATTATGGCGATGGCACGCCCACAGTGTACGGCGGGGGTACAACGCTTCCTTCCCACAACTACAGCACGCCCGGTAGCTACACCGCATATCTGATTGTGCGGAGTGTGGATTCCACCTCGAGCGCTGTCATCTGCCGGGATAGCTCCGCGATTACTGTAACGGTTGCATATCCTCCCTGTGGTGCCACCATCTCGGTGAGCGGCACGGGCGCTACCAAAACTTTTACCGCCAACAACCCTGCGGGCACTACCGGCATCACATATACC
>JAMIQN010000349.1:0-11563 GCA_035914595.1 Chitinophagaceae bacterium
CTATCAACTATCCAAGCTGGGCAAGCCTGTGGACCGCAGTGAATGGGATATGACGCCTCAGACCTACAATGCCTACTACAATCCTTCCAACAATGAAATTGTGCTGCCGGCAGGCATCTTCACGGTGCCCGGCTACCGCGATGAAGAGCTGGATGATGCGCTGGTGTATGGCTATGCAGCGGCTTCAACCATCGGTCATGAAATCACGCATGGCTTCGATGATGAAGGCCGTCAGTTTGATGCTGATGGTAATTTGAAAAATTGGTGGAGCCCTGCCGATTCGGCTCAGTTTGCGACGCGTGCCGCCGTGCTGGTGCGCCAGTTTGATAGTATGGAGGTATTGCCCGGCGTACATCTGAATGGAAGCGCCGAGCTGGGTGAAAACCTTGCTGACCTGGGCGGCGTACTGCTGGGTGTTGATGCGTTCCGCCAGACGGAGGCTTACAAGAGCGGCAAGAAGATTTCAGGCCTGCTGCCGATGCAGCGATTCTTCCTCGGCTATGCGCTGGGGTGGCTATATCAGATTCGCCCTGAGCGGCTGGCCTCACAAGTATTGACGGATGTACACGCGCCCGCTAAATACCGTGTCAATGGGCCTTTCCCCAATGTGGATGCCTTCTACGAAGCCTTTGGTGTGAAGCCCGGCGACAAGATGTACCTGCCGGATAGTGCACGGGTGCGGCTGTGGTAGCAGAGGATAACGACGGGTCAGCTTTTAGCCGATTCGCAAATGAATCGGAGCAAATATTCCGGATAAAAAAATCCGCCGCATCCCAAGGGTGCGGCGGATTTGTGTGAAGTGGAACGCAGGGGCTACAGCTTAGTGAATCTGTAGGTATCCACTTTATTGCCATTATGCACTTTCAGGAAATAGATTCCGTTGGCGTAGCCGGCAATGTTGATGGTAGAATGGCCTGAGTTGTAAGTACCACTCTGAACCATACGACCATCGAAGCTGTACACTGCAACGACCGTATTGTCAGAAGTCAACTCAATGTTGAGTTCCGTAGTTGCGGGGTTGGGGTACATCTTGAAGATGCCATTTGCATCAGGCGTGTTGGCAAGGCGTGTTGCATTGTTGATGCACTTGCTGAATTGAATAGTCTGAAGGTTGTCCACATTATTCACGTAGATGCCATTTTTCTGAGTAGCTCCCGAAACGGTGAAGCTGTAGGGGCCACCGGGAAGCATATCAATTGAGGAAGAAAATCCGGAAGCGTCGGTGCTACCCATGCTGTACCACGAGCCGACATAGTAAGAAGCAGATGCGTTTTCCACCGGGTTGCAATCCGCACCGATGTATTCGGAACGGACCTTCTTGGCATGGAAGGCCATGTTCGGAGTATTTGCTACATTGATGTAGCTCATCTGCTGGCGAGTTCCGTTCAGGGTTACGGCGAAAGAGTAGGAATAGGACCCCATCAATTCCATCGAAGCGGTGCCGCCGGTAGTAGTGCCGGTACCGAAAGGCTTCCAGCTACCTGTGTAGAAAGAAACGCCGCCAACCAACGGATTGCCACTGGTATCGTCCAGAGTAATGGTGGTCAGAATAGTCTGGTACTGAATGATGTTGTTCACACTAGCGAGGTTCACATAATTTTTTTGTTCGCGTCCGGAGTAGGTCATTGCTGAAGTTGCTGTTGACTGATTTCCGGGCAGCATCATAACGGTGTTGCCATTGGCCTTCGTAGGTGCGGCAACATTGTGCCATCCGCCCAGATAATACGCAATGGTTCCCCCTGCAAGCGGTGCATTGGTGCTGCTGACCAGACGGGCAATTACCGGCGTCATTTCATATGTGCAGCCGGAAGTGTAGGACGGTACTGTTACCGGAACGATATTCTCACCGTTTGCACGGAAGCTAAAGTTGACGGTGCCAGGCAGCATTTCCATTTGCTTGGTTCCGCTGAAATATGCATTAACGCCGGCTCCTCCAAATGCAATTGGGCCGGGATAATGCAGCTTGACCAGCGTAGTGGTCCACGTAAACACGTCATTGCCCGTCATCGTTACATTCTTCACTTCAACGGATTGATTGATACCCATTTCAATGATGAAATTGCCGGGAAAAAATTCCTTAGAGGTTTCACCATTGGTATCTGTATAGTCACCCCAGTGAGAGGAAATGACAGAACCCCAGCCGTAGCGGATATGCCCCCCACTAATAGGAGCCCCTTGGCAGGTTTGCAGCTTCAAGGTCATCAGGTTCGTTTGGAAATTGAAGACATTGCTGACCGTTACATCCTTCGTTTGCGTTGAAATAGAACCATTCTTCTTCACCTCGAAGATGCGGTTGTTGTTCCCACCATAGCTGGCGATATCAATCCACACAGCAGGGCTTTCATTTGAAACTGCTCCGGTAACGTGGTAGCTAATGGCAGGTGAGCCTCCGCGGATGGCATCAATGCTTTGGAGATTACCATTGTGGTCTTTCAGGATAATTACAGAAGCAACTCTTTCGAAGTTGAGCCCCGAAATAGCCACGTTGCGGCTATAGCTGCCGAAATGGAGTGAATAAGTGCCCGGGAACATGTAATAGTTGGCGCCGGAAATGCCTCTCCAGCCACCACCGCCGTAATACAATACGGAACCGGCATTGTCGAACTTAACGCGGGTCGGGTTCAGCGGAACGTTTACGGATTGGCCTCCGGTAGTGCCATTCCCTGGTACTACTACAGAATATGACGTGGTGGTTCCGTTGATGCTGGCTTGGAATTGCGTGTAGTTACCAGGGTAGAGCAGATAACTGGATTCTCCGTTAGCATCTGTCGCAGGAATATTGCGCCAGCCACCATTGCCGTAATAGGTAATACTAACGCCCTGCACATTGGCATTGAGATTAGAAGTGGCCTTGAAATTGACCCGCGACAGGTAGCTGTTGAGCACCGTTGACTTGCCGGCTGTAAAGCCATCACCATCCACAAGGATGGTTTGAGGGTTGTTGGTTGCGTGATAGCTGGAGGAAATGTTACGGGACCCTGGAAAGAGTTCTCTGCTTACCGTTCCGGCTGCATCCGTTGTTCCGAAGGTTCTCCAGCCACCACCTGCATAGTATATGTTCGTTATGCCGGGTAGAGCATTGCCTGCATCGTCAAAGCCGTTAATGGTGACGTTGGTAGTGTAGAAAGTCGGGACAGCATAAGGGCTGTTACCCGCAGGGAGGCCTGTAATAGTGCTCGTTTCGGCAGAAGTATTGTTGTAGCTCACACTGAACTTCCAATTGCCGGATAGGCCTGCAATGGTCAGCTGTCCGTTGGAATTGGTGATGCCGGCTGTTGTCCAGCCACTTGAGTATTTCAGGACGGTTGCGCCAACAAGAGGGCTGCCATCGCTCGCTAAAGCGGTAATGGTTACATCCGCTGCATAAGCTCCGACTGCGGTGATGCCGGAGAGTGCAATTCCTGCAATCGCCGACACAAGGTTTTTTGATTTCATGTTGAGAAGTGTTAGATGAATTGATTAGTGCGTGTGTTGATAATTGATGCTTTGTTTTCTTTCATTGGCATTCCGGGATTTAATTGGTGAAAAAGGGCTTTAACAACATGTAGATAGGGATATGAGTCTTGCTTAGTGCAGGGTAGTGGTTTTTGAACAGTCTGTTGCCTGGAATGGTGGCCGCTTTAAAGAAATATTCGAAACAAAGTAGCTAAGCGATTGTTAACGAAAAAAATTTTTGCGGCAAATAATTTGAAAAATTTTAATTCAAATACACCAAGTTTAACATGCGAATATTTACTATCATAATGTAATCGTTATGCAAATTCTGCAAACGTTTGCCGGCCGTCGTTTCCCTATGGTCAGCGCATAAGACGAAGTCTAAATTCTTTATGAGAGTTTATTCTTGTTGCTCTTTCCGTGCGCATGATTCGGTCGGATTTTGCTCAGGAAGCACCTGACAATGAAAATCCCGGCGCATCATGCAACCGGGACTTTTCAAAATCTGCAATTCAATTTCCCCTATTGCTTACTGAGCTTAGCTCCCCTCAGCATTTCTCCATTTCTGCTGATAATCACGGAATAGAGCTCGGAGGGCTGGTGGGACAAGTCCACAACCACAGAGGAGCCGGCAGCAGTATAGCGGGCGATTACATTTCCCAAAACATTCGTTATCGTAATCTGGTCACCCACCGAAACACCGTTGATGACTGCCAGGTCACGCGTGGGATTGGGAGCAATCGAAATTGGGCTCGATGCACAATCCGTAGTAATAGCCACAGTTTTAGAGTATTCCATCGCTCCGGAATTTTCAGCAATCAGCAGGCGATAAAAGCCTTTGCCCGGAGCCTGGGTATAACTGAAATAGTACTGGTCGCTATTAGGGTTGCGCTCTAAATGGCCAATGGATTCAAACCGAATCCCGTCTTTGCTATACTGCACTGTGAAAGCAGAAAGGTCTGCCTGACCTGCCGCCACTTCCCAGGATAGTTTTGCATAACAGTCATCGGCCTTTCCTTCAAAACTCAGGAGATGAACCGGCAATACGACGCTGCAGTTGGTGAAATCAACGGTCTGGAGTGGGTCGGTAGTAATGACTATGCCGTTCTGCTGAGGTGCGGACCCAACTACAAAACTGTAGTTTCCGGTAGGTAGCATATCTACGGATGAGGAATAACCGGCCGCGTCGGTGGAACCCATACTTCTCCAAGTGCCTGCATAGTAGGAAGCACTTGCATTTTGAACAGGATTACAGGAGTTATCTAAATAGTGAATTCGCACCTTTTTTGTGTGGAAGGCCATCACGGGCGACGAAATGATATTCACATTGCTCATTTGCTGCCGTGTCCCGTTGATCAATACGGCGAACGAATAGGTGTAGCCACCTAGCAATTCCATGGACGCAGTGCCCCCCGTCGTTGAGCCACTAGCAAACGGCCACCAGGTGCCGTTGGCATAGTATGACACCGAACCCACTAACGGGTTACCTGCTGTGTCGTCCAATGTGATGGTAGCCACCACGGTCTGGAATTCCACGACGTTGCCCACGCTGGCGAGGTTCAGGTTGTTCCTTTGTTCATAACCAGAGGCATAGGTCATACCTACGGTTGCCGTGCTCTGATTCCCGGGTAATAAGGCTACCACGTTTCCGTTGGTGCCGGTGCTGTCGGGGGCTGTCTGCCAACCGTTCAGATAGTAATGGAACTTACCTCCAACAAGTGGTTGGCTTGAGCTGTTTAGCACCCGACCGATCACGGGCGTTAGCTCGTAAGTGCAGCCGGATGTGTATGATGGAATATTGAGTGTGACGATATTTTCACCATGGTCGCGGAAGCTGAATTTCACAGGTCCGGATAACATCTCGGCTTCTTTCGTATTGCTGAAATAGGCAGCCACTCCAGTGCCACCATACGCGATGCTACCTGGATAGTGCAGTTTCACGAGGCTTGTAGTCCAAGTAAACGTATCATTTCCCGTCAGCGTCACATTGTGTGTTTCTACGGATTGGTTGATGCCCATTTCAATGACAAAATTTCCCGGGAAAAACTCTCTGGTCGTAAATCCGTTATTGTCGGTGTAGGGGCTCCAAAAGGAACTGATGGTGCTGCCATAGCCGTATCTGACGTGCCCGCCGCTAATCCCGGTACCTGAGCAATTCTGCAGATTGAGTGTCATCAGGTAGGTCTGGAATTGAAAGACATTATTCACAGTCACATCCTGTGTGAGCGAGTCCAGTGAGCCGTTTTTCTGCACTTCAAAAATTCGATTGTTGTTGCCGGTATAGTTGGCTACATCAATCCATACGGAAGGTGTTTCGTTCGATACTGCATTGGTTACGTGATAGCTGATTGTCGGGGATCCGCCGCGGGCCGCATCAATGCTCAGAGGGTCGCTCAGGTGATCTTTCAGCATCAGTATGGATGCAACCACGTCGAAGTTCAAGCCGCTAATCACTACATCTCTGCTGTATGCGCCAAAGTGCAGCGTGTAGGTTCCGGGAAACATGTAATAGCTTGAGCCACTTATATTCCGCCATGAAACCGAATAGTAGGAAACTGTACCGACATTGTTGAATTTGACGCGGCTCGGGTTCAAGGGCACCGTAACAGATTGATTGCTTTGTGTTCCATTGCCCGGAACCGTAACCGTGAATGTAGAGGAGCTGGTTCCGTTGATACCTGCAACAAAGCTGTTGTAACTGCCCGGATACATTAGGTAACTGGATTCTCCATTTACATCGGTGTTGGGTAGCGTGCGCCAGCCGCCGCTGTTAAATCCAATGCCCACTCCCTGCACATTTGCCGACATGTAGGAGGTAGCTTTGAAATTCACGCGCGACAGGTAGGTGCTAATGGTAGTGGATTTACCCGAAGTGAAGCCATCGCCATCCACCGTGATGCTCTGTGTATTGCTGGTATAGTTGTAGGTGGATTTGAAATCGGTAGTGCCGGGAAAGAGCTCTTTTGTAACAATGCCGGAACCATTGGTCGTTCCGAAGCTGCTCCACCCGGAGGTCAGATAAGTATTCACAATTCCGGAAATGGAATTTCCGGCCTCGTCATATCCATGAATCGTTACCGCAGTGGTATAGAATGTAGGGACGGAGGTGTAGCTGGAACTACCACTCGGAATACCATTAATCCATCCCGTCGCTGCAGAGGTTCCATTGAAGCTAACCGAAAAACGGTAGTTGCCTGAGATGCCATTGATTGTAAACTGACCGGAGGCATCGGTGACGCCCACGTTGGTCCAGCCGCTTGAATACATAGATACAGTTGCTCCAACAAGCGGGCTGCCGGTGCTCTGAAGTGCTGTAATAACAACATTTGCTGCACGGGCCGATTCCCCAATGGTTCCGGCCAGAATAAGACTGGCCAAAACAGAAAGTAGATGCTTTGTTTTCATACTAATCTGGGTTTTGGTTTGTGATGATTAATAGAGATGGTTAAAGGATTTTTTCTGTGAGGTCACACCTTGTCCCGATGTGTAGCATTCCACGTATCTCCATCTTCAATGCCGGATCCGTAGCATTCCTAAAATCGACTGGTGTGTAGTGTTCAATGCTGAATACGCATCTTGCTTCATAACAATATTCTTCTGCCAAATTAGCTAAGCGCTCGTTAACGTTTTAGCAATCACATCAATTCAAACAGAAGATTATTTATTATATCAACTTAATTTTTTTGTGTTCGCTTCGTTAGGTTATCTGTTCGCCTATTGCAACTGAGGATAAGGGAATTTTTTGCATTGCTCCTATCGCTGGGGGCGCCAATGAGTCCTAACACTTTTCAGCATAGTACCCTGACAAAAACGCCTAAAAACTGCCTCCCAATAGACATTATCCACACTTCTTCATTGCCTCCGGACATGAAGCTGATACAGCGGTTTGAAGCACTTGTCAAGATGAGTCGCTTTAATGGCATCCCTCAATTCTGATTAACAGCATTAGGGGAGATCTATATACTTAGAACTATTCCATCACGCGCCCATTCCTTTGCACCTCTTTGATAAAGCCCCTTTCCTTCCCCGCCTCATGATCATTCAAAAGCTTCTTATCGCCAACCGTGGCGAGATTGCCATTCGCATTTCCCGCGCCGCTACGGAACTGGAAATTCCTACCGTAGCTATCTACACCTTCGAAGACCGCTATTCGCTGCATCGTTATAAGGCCGATGAAGCCTACCAGATCGGTGCCGATCATGAGCCACTGAAGCCCTATTTAGACATTCAGGCCATCATCCGAATTGCCTTGGAATGTGGCGCCAATGCCATCCACCCCGGCTATGGTTTTCTGAGCGAGAATGCAGCCTTCGCTGAAGCCTGTGCTGCCGCGGGTATCATTTTCATCGGCCCCGACCCCAAAGCCATGCGCGCCCTCGGCGACAAGGTCAGTGCTAAAGCGGTGGCGCAGAAAGCCGGCCTTCCCATCATCGAAAGCAACCGGGAAGCCCTGTTGGATGAAGCTATTGCCAAGAGGGAAGCACAACGCATTGGTTATCCGGTGATGATCAAGGCAGCGGCAGGCGGTGGCGGCCGCGGCATGCGTGTCGTCCGCAATGATGAAGACTTGAAAAAATCCTTTCGGGAAGCTCGTAGCGAAGCCAAAACCGCCTTCGGTGACGACACCATCTTCCTTGAAAAATTTGTGGACCGGCCCAAGCATATTGAAGTGCAGATTGCCGGCGACCAACAGGGCAACCTCGTGCACCTCTATGAGCGCGATTGCAGCGTGCAACGCCGCTTCCAGAAAGTGGTGGAAATGGCTCCCAGCATCAGCCTGAAAGAGGAAACTCGCCAACAGCTTTACGACCATGCCGTGGCCATTGCACGAGCCGTCGCTTACGACAATTTGGGCACCGTGGAGTTTCTGGTGGATGCAGACGAGCGCATCTACTTCATAGAGGTGAATCCGCGCATTCAGGTGGAGCATACCGTCACCGAGATGATCACCGGCGTGGATCTGATCAAGACACAGCTCTACATCGCCAGCGGCTACGCTTTGTCGTCCCCTGAAATCGGATTGGGCGATCAAAACACCATTCCCAAAACCGGTGTGGCCATTCAATGCCGCATCACCACCGAAGACCCGGCCAACGATTTCAAGCCCGACTACGGCACCCTCACCACCTACCGCAATGCAGCCGGATTCGGCGTGCGCCTGGACGAAGGCAGCACCTATGCAGGGATGAAAATTTCTCCCTTTTTCGACTCTATGCTGGTGAAGGTGAGCACCCAGGGCAAAGACCTGAAAGACGCGGCACACAAGATGCTGCGCGCCCTGAAGGAGTTTCGCATCAGGGGATTGAGGAACAATATTCCATTTCTGGAAAATCTGGTGATGCACCCGGATTTTGTAGGCGGCCATGCTACCGTCAACCTCATCGCCGAACATCCCGAACTGTTTGAATTTTCTCTGCGCCTGGACCGCGGCACCCGCATGTTGGGCTTTCTGGGTGAAATAGCCGTCAATGGCAATCCCGATGTGAAGTGGAAGGATGCCGACAAGGTGTTTGAAAAGCCTGTGCTGCCTTCCTGCGACCGGAATCTGCCTTTTGCCGAAGGCACCAAAGACCGCCTCACCCGAATGGGTGCCGATGCCTTCTGTGAATGGCTGCGCAACGACCCGAAAATTCATTACACCGACACAACGCTGCGCGATGGGCATCAATCCCTTATTGCTACGCGTATGCGCACCCGCGACATGCTGCAGGCCGCCGAAACCTTTGCCCGCCTGCATCCGCAGACCTTCAGCATGGAAGTGTGGGGCGGCGCCACCTTCGACGTGTGCCTGCGTTTTCTGCGGGAAGACCCCTGGCAGCGGCTGGCGCAAATCCGCAAGGCCGTTCCCAATATCCTGCTGCAAATGCTGATTCGTGGCATGAATGGCGTGGGCTACACTGCCTATCCTGACAACCTGATCGAACGATTCGTAGCCCAAAGCTGGGAGCAGGGTGTGGACGTCTTCCGCATTTTCGACTCGCTGAACTGGATGGAAAACATTGCCCCCTGCATCGAAGCAGTGCGCAAACAAACCGGCGGTATTGCTGAAGCCGCCCTCTGCTACACCGGCGATATCCTGGACCCCAAGCGCAGCAAGTACAGCCTTGATTATTATGTCCGTATGGCCAAGGACCTGGAGAATGCCGGTGCCCATATTCTTGGTATCAAAGACATGAGCGGCTTGCTGAAACCCTATGCGGCCCGTGAGCTGATCGCTGCCCTGAAAGACGCCGTGAAGATTCCCCTGCACCTGCATACCCACGATACTTCCTCCCTACAGCCCGCCACCTATCTGATGGCCATCGAGGCCGGCGTGAATGTGGTGGATTGTGCGCTTGGCGCCATGTCCGGCCATACCTCCCAACCCAATTTCAATGCGGTGGTGGAGATGATGCGCTTCCATCCGCGCGAGCAGGCCTACGACATCGAGTCGCTCAACGGTCTTTCCGATTACTGGGAGGCTGTGCGGGAATACTATTATCCCTTTGAAAGCGGCATGAAAGCCAGCAGTGCTGAAGTCTTTCAACATGAAATTCCGGGCGGACAATATAGCAACCTGAAGCCCCAGGCGGTGGCCCTCGGCCTCGGCGACAAGTTCAATGAAATCAAACGGGCCTTTGCGCAGGTCAATGACATGTTTGGCGATATCGTCAAGGTGACGCCCTCGTCCAAGGTGGTTGGCGATATGGCGCAGTTCATGGTGGCCAATGAGCTTAGCCCTGAGGACGTGTTGGAGAAAGGTGAGACGCTTTCTTTTCCGGAATCGGTAGAAGGTTTTTTTGCGGGGGAAATTGGGCAGCCTGAAGGCGGCTTTCCGGAAGCGCTCCAGCGCATCGTGCTGAAAGGACGGCCCCCCTTGCACGACCGGGCCGGTAAGCATCTGCCGGCAGTAGATTTTGAGCCTGAATTCGCAGCATTTCGGCAGCAGTTCGGCCCGGCGGTTCAGTTCACGGACTTTCTTTCTTACAAGCTCTATCCCAAGGTGTTTGAAGGCTATTGGAAATTCAGGACTGAGTATGGGGATGTGAGTGTGGTGCCGACGCCCATCTTCCTCTACGGCATGAAGCCGGGGGATGACACTACTATTGAAATTGCGCCGGGCAAGACCTTGCTTATCCGCCTGCTAAGCATCACGGCGCCGGACGAAAAAGGCCATCGCAGCGTCTTCTTCAAGCTCAATGGACAGACACGTGCCATTGAGGTGCTGGACAAGAATGTGAAGGTGGAACAGCATGAAAACCGCAAGGCCGATAAGAGCGACCCAAATCAGATTGCGGCCCCGCTGCAAGGCATGGTTTCCAAACTAATGGTGGCCTCCGGTGCCGCAGTGAAGAAGGCACAGCCCTTGTTCGTCATAGAGGCCATGAAGATGGAAACTACCATCAGTGCTCCTTTTGAGGGGAAGGTGAAGGAGTTAGTACTGGCAGAAGGCAGTCTGGTCAATACCGGCGACCTGGTGCTGGTGCTGGATGAGTAGGCTTTGGGGTTATGTGGGAAAGTGCTTAATCCGATGAATTATTTGTGGTTTTGTTCGTTTCGTGCGTTGTGAAGCACTTCTCAAACAACGGCCCGGATGTTTGGTGCTGAACCGGTGTGGCCCCCCTCCCGGGGTCAGATGTTTTTTGGGAACTCAATATCAGCCACAAATCTTCGACCCCGCCGGGGTCGTGGGCAAGCCCCATTTCTTCGTGATGTTAGTGCAGCACATCACAAACCCCGAATTGTTCTGGAGAATAATTGGAGGGATTCAGCTGACAAAATAACCCGGCGGACGTATGACCCCAGCGGGGTCGCAGGATTGTAGAATCCGCAATCAGCTATAAAGCCTTCCGACCCCGGAGGGGTCGCACAAAGTCAGGTCAAGGTTGCATCTGTTATATGGAGCACTTCTCAAACAGCGGCTCAGATTCTTAGTGCTGGACCAATATACCCCCTCCCGGGGTCAGATGTTTTTTGGGAACTCCATATCAGCTACAAACCTTTGACACTACCGGAGGCGTGAGCAAACCGGCCCGTCACAACGTTACCGCAGCAAAACATAAAAGAGCACGTAGGGTTATCGGATGTGCTCAATACTTCCTCAAAGACCTCAAAAGAGAAAGGCAGCGACGAGGCTGCCTTTCCTGGT
>JAMIQN010000350.1:0-7777 GCA_035914595.1 Chitinophagaceae bacterium
CTTCGCCCATCCCTGTATGACCTGCTCGTCTTTCGGGCTATTGATTTTTTCAGTCTGGATGAAAAGGACCTCACTCATCCCGCTTTTCAATTCACGCTGGAAAGCAGTGCAGCCTTCGCGCCCGTGGCGGAATTCATTCAGCATTCATTCACCACGCAAGACACCCTCTCTGACCAATGGCAGGCCCTGCGCTTGTATCAGCAAACCCTCGCACTACACCTCCATGATGCAGAGCCGGATGCCTTGCTGGACGCGGATCTCCACCGGCTGAACTTCGCCTATGAGCATTCTGTTCATCCCCAAAAAAACCTGCTCTATCGTCAGGCTTTGGAAGAGGTGGAGCGGCGCTATGCCACTAATCCGGCTTCGGCACTTGCCTCTTTTCGGATTGCAGAACTATCATGGGACGCCGCCGATGAGGAGTTCGATGAGCCCCCTGCTTCCGGCACATCAGCCCCCGATCTCAGAGCAGTAAAGCTGCGGCTCGATGCCATCATTACGCGCTTCCCTAATAGCGAAGGAGCCTCAAAAGCACGCCAACTGTTGCAGCAAATCACAGAGCCTTCGCTGACGATAGAATCAGAAGGGGCCATCCTGCCGGAGCAGCCTTCCCGAGTACTTGTTACTTACAGAAATGTGGCCCATGCCTGGCTCCGCATCGTGCCCGTTAAGGGGGAAGATTTTTTTCTCTTAGGTGAAGACAGAGACCGGGAAAAGATGATGGCATTGTTGGCGCAGGCCCGGCCGATTCAGGCATTCAGCACTGAACTGCCCGGCACAGCCGATTATCGCAAACACCGTGTTGAACTGAAGATAGACGCCCTGCCTCGCGGTACCTATGTCGTATTCATTTCTTCCGACAAAGACTTTCGGAAAGACAATAACGCTCTTTCGTTTGTGTGGGTTCAAAGCACTGACCTGGCAGTGGTGTTGATGCCGTCCGGTACCGATTCGCGAGGTAGCAGCCTTCCCCGCGAGGGCCTGTCGGGCTATGTGTTGCAACGCGATAATGGAGCGCCGGTGGCTGGTGCCGAACTTACTTTCTACAAGCATGACTGGCACAATCGCCGACAAGAGCTGATACCTGCAGCCACGGCAACTTCTGATGCAGCGGGAGCTTTCTATTCGAAAGACAAAGACAGTTATTCAGGCATCCTGGTGCGGACGAAAGATGATCAATGCTATTCGAACAGCTATGTCTATGTCTATCGCGGCCAGGGTAGCAGGCAGGCTTCTGAAATCACTTTTCTATTTACAGACCGCAGTATTTATCGCCCCGGTCAAACGATTTTTTTCAAAGGGATATTGGTGAAACGCTCCGCAGATCAGCGCGACAACAATATCATCCCCAACCGGGAAGTGGAAGTCATCTTCTATGATGCCAACCATCAGGAAGTGGCCCGCCGGAAGCTGCGCACCAACGAATGGGGCTCCTTCACCGGCAGCTTCATAGCACCCAAGTCCGGGCTGACAGGCAGGATGAGCCTACAAACCGAACGGGGCAGCGTCTATGTGTCCGTGGAAGAATACAAGCGGCCCAAATTCAAAGTGGAGTGGGACACGCTGACGCATGATTATGCCCTGAACGAAACCATCACGCTGACGGGCCATGCCATTGCTTACGCAGGGAATGACATAGATGGGGCCCAGGTGAAATACAGGGTGGAGCGCGAAGTGTACTGGCCTTCGTCCTGGTACCGCTGGATATGTGGCGGGCACTTTGAGGAAGGCGGGCAGCAGATGATGACAGGCACTACAGAAACGGATGCTTCAGGCCGCTTTGTGATTCATTTTCCGGCCTTGCCAGACCTCAAAGTCAACCCAGGTTCACTACCCACTTTTTCCTACCGCATCTACGCCGATGTGACGGACCAAAATGGTGAAACCCGTTCGGGAGAAACATCGGTTTCGGTGGGCTATCGCTCGTTGCAGATAGAAACAGAGATTCCTCAAAAGGCTTCGCGAAAGGAACTCGCCACCGTGCATATGACCACGCGTAACCTCAACGGAGTCTTTGTGCCCGCCGATATGCAGTTGATTGTGGAGCGGCTCAAGCAGCCCGCTCAATTGTATCGTAGCCGCTATTGGGAAGTGCCGGATCAGTTCGTGATGAGCGAAGCAGATTTCAGAAAAAACTTCCCGCTGGATGCTTACAGAGATGAAGATGATTATCACAAGTGGCCGGTGGCAGAGCGCCGCTACGAGAGCCGCTTTAAGAGCACACCTGAAGGCAAACTGAACCTCCCCTCTTCCGCTTTTTCTCAAAATGGATGGTACCGGATCAGCCTACTCACAAAGGATAAGAATGGGCAGGCTGTAGAGGAAAAATGCTTCGTAGATGTGTGGGACTCGGATGCGCCGGGCACGGCCTATCAGGCCTTGCTCGTGCAGTACAGTGCAAAACCTTATGAGCCCGGGCAGACTGCCGGAATTATCGTAGCCACAGGCCTTGGCTCTCTACGCGTGATGGAGCAGGTACTGACGATGGACGGGCAGTTGCAGCAAAATATCCTAAGCCTTGGTGCAGGAAAAAATGCCTGGTCAGACAGGAAAAGATTGATACGCGAGGAAGACCGGGGTGGCATCTCCTATTCTTTCCTTGCGATAAAAGACAACCGCGTCTATACAGCCCATGCAAGACTGCAGGTGCCCTGGACTAACAAGGACCTGCACATCGAATGGGAGACGCACCGGGATAAGCTTTTGCCCGGCCAAAAAGAAACCTGGACGATGGTGGTGCGCGGCAACAAGAAAGAGCAGGTTGCCGCAGAGATGGCCGCCACCCTCTATGATGCATCGCTGGATGCTTTACAGCCTCATGATTGGCGATGGGGGAGTCTGTTCCCCGGTCTGGACGACTATGCCCTGCGCATCAATACGCCCGGTTTTGGCGGTGCACGAGGCATTTGGCTCAGCTTTCTGGAACAACCTGAGCTGCCCACCTACGAAAAGCGCTACGACCAAATCATCCTGACCGAGGGAGTTGGGCGAAGGTCATTCTTCTCGTCCGGCCTTCTTTCGGAAGCAGCGGGTGCGGCACCCACAGATCGTGCTCCGCGTCCAGCGGCAATGAAGGATGAGGAAGTAAAGAAAGCAGGCGACAACAACGCGAATGCATCCGAGCCTGATGCAGCGACGAAAGATTTCCCGCTTCGAAAGAACCTGCAGGAAACGGCCTTCTTTTTTCCGCAGCTTCACACCGATCAGGATGGAAGCGTTCGCCTATCCTTCACCATTCCCGAGGCGCTTACCGAGTGGAAACTCCTCACGCTGGCGCACACAAAAGACATGAAGGTTGGCGCCTTCACCGGCACCGTCCGCACACTAAAGGATTTGATGGTGCAACCCGGCCTGCCCCGCTTTTTGCGGCAGGGAGATGAAATCAATATCAGCACCAAGATTGTCAACCTGAGTGGGGCGCCGTTGCAGGGAAGTGCCTGGCTGGAAGTGGTGGATCCGCAAACGGGCAAGTCGCTCAATACCCAGTTCCGACTGGCGCAGGCACAGGTCAGTTTCTCTACCACTGCGCAGGGTTCCTGTCGTGCTGCGTGGACACTGCATGTGCCGGAAAGCCGCTACGAGCCGGTGATTATTCGCATCCGTGCGAAGGCCGGCGACTTCACGGATGGTGAGGAAAACATCCTTCCTGTGCTCACGAATCGAAGCCTGGTTACAGAATCGCTGCCTCTGTGGATGAACGGTGTGGGCACCAAAAATTTTCACTTTGAAGCGCTGAAAACTTCGACGGAAAGCAAAACCATTTCACCCCTAGCATTGACGGTGGAATACACATCCAACCCGGCCTGGTATGTGGTGAAGGCGCTGCCTTATCTGATGGAATATCCCTACCAGTGCAGCGAACAAACCTTCAGCAGGTATTATGCAAACGCCCTGGGCGCGCATATTCTGGCACAGTCGCCACGTTTGAAAACCATTTTCAGAGAATGGCAGGAAGAGAAAGATTCGGCTGCATTGAAATCACCGCTGGAGCAAAATCAGGAATTAAAATCGGCGCTGCTGGAAGAAACGCCCTGGGTGCTGGATGCCCGGGGTGAAAGCCGCCAGCGGCAGCAAATCGCGAAGCTTTTTGAATCAGATGATCTGCAGGCCGCACAAGAGAAAGCGGTGCAGCAACTCAGCGCTATGATGCTGCCCAATGGTGCCTGGCCCTGGTTTGAAGGAGGAAGACCCAACCGTTACATCACGCAATACATCGTTGCCGGAATTGGCAGGCTGGAACACCTCGGCATCACCAATGCCCGCCTTCATTCGATGGCTGAAAAGGCAATCGGCTATCTGGATGAAACTGCGGAAGCCACTTATCGGGAATGGCGCAGCAGAAAGGTGGATATGAACAAGCTGCAGATTGGCTACCTCGATGTGCAATATCTCTACCTGCGCTCCTTCTTTCCCAAGGTTGCAAGTAGTGGAATCTCGGCGGAAGCACAGCAATTCTATCGCAGACAGGCGCAGAAATTCTGGCCTCAGTTCAATCCCTATGGCAAAGCCCTGCTGGCCACTGCGCTATTCCGCAACGGCGATAAACAAACCGCTGCCAACATCATGCAAAGCCTCATCGAAACGAGCATGGAAAAGGAAGAGATGGGCATGTATTGGCCAGAAACGCAACGGAGCTGGTGGTGGTACAGCGCGCCCATCGAAACGCAAAGCCTGCTCATTGCCTGCTTTGAAGAAGTGGCACCGGATGCGCAACGTATCGGCAAGATGCAACGCTGGCTGCTGAAGCAAAAGCAAACTACCAACTGGGGCACCACCACCGCTACTGCCGATGCCTGCTACGCCCTGCTGCTTAGCTCAGGAAAAGAAAATGCGTGGTTGCAAGAGGCCCCGGAGGTAAGTATTCAGTTGGGTTCAGGTACTGCACAAAAAACGATTCAGTCCCGCGACCAACAACAGGAGGCCGGTTCCGGCTATTTCAAGGTGCGTATTGCCGGCGCTGAAGTGCAACCGGGAATGAGCGATGTGACGTTGCAAATCGTGCGCGGGAATCAGAGCGCGGCGCAGGCAGAGCTGCCTTCATGGGGTGCGCTTTATTGGCAATATTTTGAACAAACCGACAAGCTGAAATCCGCCGCATCGCCCTTGCAGGTCAAGAAGGCCTTTTTCATTGAAAAGAATGGCGAACGCGGGCCGGTGCTGGAGCCTGTGCTGCCCGGAACACCTGTTCATGTGGGAGACAAGCTGAAAGTGCGCATGGAGATCATCGTGGACCGCGACATGGAATACGTGCATCTGAAAGACACCAGAGCTGCCTGCCTGGAGCCGGTAAATGTGCTGAGCGGATACCGTTGGCAAGGTGGGTTGGGCTACTATGAAAGCACCCGCGATGCCAGCAGCAACTTCTTTTTCGACTATCTGCCGAAGGGGAAATACGTGTTTGAATACCCGCTATTCGTTACTGCAGAAGGTGACTTTTCAGCCGGCCTGACGACGATTCAGTGCATGTACGCACCCGAGTTTAGCGCCCACAGCGAAGGGCTTCGGTTGCAGGTGCGGTAGCGGAGAGGAAGGATGCCCTATCGTGCACGGCTGCGGGTGGAGGAAGCCCCCTGCCGCCCCTACCTTCGCGCCGCTATGTCGGAAGAGAAATCCCTCAATTTTTTAGAAGAAATCATCGAAGCAGACCTGGCTGCCGGAAAGTTTCCGCAGGGCATTCAGACGCGTTTCCCGCCGGAACCGAATGGTTATCTGCACATCGGCCACGCCTCTTCTATCGTGCTCAATTTCGGATTGGCGAAAAAGTATGGAGGACGTTGCAATCTGCGCTTTGATGATACCAACCCGACCACCGAAGAGACCGAGTATGTAGAGAGCATTCAGCATGACATACAGTGGCTTGGCTACGAATGGGATGCCCGCTATTTCACTTCCGATTATTTCGAACAACTCTACGGGTTTGCACTGCAACTTATCCGCGCCGGCAAGGCCTATGTGGACGACAGCAGCCCCGAAGAAATAGCTGCTACCAAAGGCTCAACGACGGAGCCCGGCAAAAATTCGCCTTATCGCGAGCGGAGTATGGAAGAGAACCTGCAACTACTGGAAGAGATGCGGGCGGGCAAGTTCGCCGATGGCGAAAAAGTGCTGCGTGCCAAGATTGATATGGCACACCCCAACCTGCTGCTCCGCGACCCCATCATCTATCGTATCAAACATGCGCATCATCACCGCACCGGCGATGCCTGGTGTATCTACCCGATGTATGATTTTGCACATGGCCAAAGCGACAGCATTGAAGAAGTAACCCACTCCATCTGCACACTCGAGTTCATCCATCACCGGCCGCTCTACGACTGGTTTATCGAGCAGTTGAGCATCTTCCCGTCGCACCAATATGAGTTTGCACGGCGCAACCTCAGCTATACTGTTATGAGCAAGCGCAAGCTGCTGCAGCTCGTGAATGAAAAGCATGTAGCCGGTTGGGATGATCCGCGGATGCCTACCATTTCAGGCATGCGCCGACGCGGCTATCCGGCTGCCGCCATTCGCCAGTTCTGCGAAACCATCGGCATTGCCAAACGCGAGAATGTCGTGGACCTGGGCCTGCTTGAATTTTGCGTGCGCGAACAGCTTAACAAGACAGCACCACGCTTCATGATGGTACTTGACCCCGTGAAGCTGGTAATCACGAATTACCCCGAAGGGCAGGAGGAACAGCTCGATGCAGAGAACAATCCCGAAGACCCGACAGCGGGCCATCGCAGCCTGCCATTTTCGCGCGAGCTGTGGATAGAAAGGGAAGACTTCATGGAGGCGCCGCCCAAGAAATTTTTCCGCTTAGGCCCCGGCCTGATGGTGCGTCTGAAACACGCCTATATCGTGCGCTGCGATGATTTCAGGAAAGACGAGCAAGGCACGATTACAGAGATTCACTGCAGCTATATCCCCGAAAGCAAAAGCGGTGCAGACACCAGCGGCATCCACGTGAAAGGCACCATTCACTGGGTGAGTGTGGCACATGCGCAGCAGGCAGAATTGCGTTTGTATGATCGTCTGTTCCGGGTCGAAAATCCATCCGATGAGGAAGGCGATTTCAAGGAATATCTGAATCCCGATTCATTAAAAATTTCGACCGGCTTCATAGAGCCTGCTCTGGCTTCGCTGCCTGCGGGTGCGGCCTTTCAGGCTCTGCGTAAGGGCTACTTCTGCGCCGATACAAACAGTAGTGCCACACAACCTGTTTTCAACCGGACGGTAGGGCTGAAAGATGCCTGGGCGAAAGAGGTGAAAAAGGGCTAAGGCTGCCCTTGCGGCTATTCCACTTTTGAGATCTTGATCATGTTGGTAGGCAGGCGTTGCTCAACCGGCAGTGAGCCTGTGCTCACCACCACGTCGCCGCTCTTGATGAGGCCACGGCTTTTCAACATCTGGAGCTGATCGGCCATCATTTCATCAATGCTGCCGTGCTGTTCGTAGAAGAAGGCCGTAACGCCCCAGCTTAGGCTAAGCTGGTCTATCAGACTTTGATTTTGGGTAAAGACGAAAAGCGGAGAGCGGGGCCGGTAAGAAGAAAGCATAAAGCCGGTATAGCCGCTTTGGGTCATGCCGATGAGGGCATCCGCCTTCACTTCCTTCGCAATCTGGCAGGCGCTGTAGCAAAGAGCATCACTGAGGAAAGAAGGCGAGTGAGCCTGTGGTTCCAGGTTGCGGTTATACACGATGTCTTCCTTCTCCACTTCGCTGATGATGCTGACCATTGTGCGGATGACCAGCTCGGGGTAGTGGCCCATCGCGGTTTCACCACTCAGCATGACGG
>JAMIQN010000351.1:0-3845 GCA_035914595.1 Chitinophagaceae bacterium
GGCTGAGGCAACGGTCATAGTAGGCTTCCGCCAAGGGTTTATCTCCCACTTTATTGCCAAGCTCCTGATAGTAGGGCATGGTATGTACTGGGATGTAATGCACCTGGGCAAAGATGTTTTTCGTACGCAAATAATCATACAGTCCTTTACGGTCATCTATCTGAATCACATACAGATGATAGGCATGGCCGCCATCTGCCGGCGGCGTGAGGGGTTGTACGGCAGTGCCGGCGAAGGCTGCATCATATCGGGCTGCCAGGGCACGGCGGCGGGCCAGTCCAGCATCTGCGCGCGTCAGTTGCGAGAGGCCCAAAGCTGCCTGAAAGTCGGTAAGTCGATAGTTGTAGCCGAGGGTCTGCATTTCCATATACCAGCCTCCATCGTGGCGATGCAGCCGCTCCGGGTCTTTGGTGATGCCGTGGGTGCGCAGCAGGAGCAGCTTTTCATACAACTCCTTGCTGTTGGTGGTGATGGCGCCGCCCTCTCCGCAGGCAATATGCTTGACCGGATGAAAGGAAAAGATGGCCAGATCGGCATAGCGGCCATTGCCACAACGCTGCTGCTCGCCCTGGCTGTCGGTAAAAAAGCCTCCGGGAGCATGGCAGGCATCTTCAATGATCCACAGGCCATATTCATCTGCCAGCCGGCGGCAGGCTTCCATATTCACGGCATAGCCTGCAAAGTCCACGGGGATGAGTCCGGAATAGGTGCCTTTGGGCGCAGCCGCCAGCAGTTCCCGAACGGCATTCAGGTCTATGGTGGCGGTGGCGGGGTCAATATCGGCAAAGGCTACCTGGCCGCCGCAATAGCGGACACAGTTGGCAGAAGCTGAAAAGGTGATGGGCGTGGTGATGACACGGCTTTCTTCGCAGACATCCAGCGCCAGCGCACAGAGGTGAAGGGCTGCCGTTCCGTTGGCTACGGCCACGGCATATTTCGCACCGATGTAATCGGCAAAGGCCGCTTCAAATTCGGCAATCTTAGGGCCCTGTGTCAGGTAGTCAGACTGAAGGGTGGCTACCACTGCGGCGATGTCCTCGTCGGTGATATGCTGTTTTCCGTAGGGTATGGCAGACATGTTCAGGCGTTGCAATCAGTGGAGGTCAAAGCTGGGATCTACGTGCGCCCGAATCAGTTGGCGCAGGGCCGGCACATCCAGCCATTCGGTGTTTTCGCCCGAATTGTATTTGAAGCCCACGGGCACCTTGGTGGCGCCAAAGGTCTTGATGAATTCCTGCAAGTTCCAGATGGGTGTCTGGGGCAGAATCACGTAATACTTACCGAGGTCGTAGGTGGTGAAGGAGTCGGAAGGGGTAATCATCTCTTCATGCACTTTTTCACCAGGCCGGATGCCTACCACCTCCTGTTTGCAATCGGGGGCTATGGCCGTGGCTACATCCGTGATATGGTAGGAAGGAATTTTCGGAACAAACAGCTCGCCGCCCCAAGCCGTCTCCAGCGCATGGAGCACCATATTGACGCCATCTTCCAGGGAAATATTGAAGCGGGTCATGTTGGGGTCGGTAATGGGAATCACACCACTGGCGCGCCTTTTCAGGAAGAAGGGCATCACCGAGCCGTTGGAGCCCATCACATTGCCATAGCGAACCACGGAGAAGCGAACGGGACTTTCGCCACGGATATTATTGGCTGCGATAAACAGCTTGTCGGAAGTCAGTTTGGTCGCTCCATACAGGTTGATTGGTGCGCAGGCCTTGTCGGTGGACAGTGCAACAACGGCTTTCACCGCCGTTTCCAGCGTGGCACGAATGACGTTCTCGGCCCCATTGACATTGGTTTTCACACATTCGTCCGGGTTGTATTCGGCGATGGGCACATGCTTCATGGCAGCGGCATGAATGACATAGTCAATGCCTTTAAAGGCCCGTTTCAGTCGTTCAAAATCACGGACATCCCCAATAAAGAAGCGAATATTCGGGTATTTCGATTCCGGATATTCCATAGCCATCTGAAACTGCTTCTGCTCATCGCGGGAATAGATGACTAAGCGTTTCACCCCGGGCCAGCGCCCCAGGATGGTTTTGGTAAGGGCTTTGCCTAAGGAACCGGTGCCACCCGTGATTAATACTGATTTATTGGTAAGGTCAAGGGACATACTTCGGTTTATTAACTACAAGAATTGATTAAGATATTTTTCGCTAATTCTAACTAGACTTATGCGTCAAATGGGCTAAATGAATTGCAAGGCAAAATCAGAAATTAAAGCAGGGACGGCGGCGAAATTAGCAGATTCGCACATCGCCTCCTGTGAATTGATTGTTTATGAATGGAACATCTTCAATAATGGTTGATATTCAGTATGGCACCCACCTCCTCTGCAATCCGCTCTGCAGCCTTCCCGTCCCCAAACAATCCTTCCTCATAAGGGCCGGGTTGCCGCATCACTAAGTCGCCCAACTGCTCCAGCTCTTCAAATACCAGAGTATTCCAGCCATGCCGGAGGGTGTCATGCCATTCCGTTTCGGTGCGCAGGGTGATGCAGGGCCGGCGCAGCATATAAGCCTCTTTTTGCACGCCGCTGCTATCGGTCAGCACACAGGCCGCCCCCGCCTGAAAGCAGAGGCTTTCCAAATAACCTACCGGCTCCATCCATTCCACATTCCGGAAGTCGGCAGCCTTCAGCCCTGCCTGCTCCAGCCGGTGCAGGGTCCGCGGGTGTAGCGGAAAATAGACCGGGTGAGGCAATCCGTTCAAGGCCGTCATAATGCGGCGCAGGCGAGCCGGGTCATCGGTATTGTAGGGCCGGTGAATGGTGGCGTAGTAATATGGCTTCTCGGAGTAAGGGTGGATGCGGTCGCGCACTTTCTCCAGCAGGTCACACATCACGTCGCCGCTGAGCCGCACCCCGCTATGGCGGATGCCTTCCTGCGCCAGGTTGTCCACAGCCTCGCGGGTGGGGCAAAAGAGCAGGCTTGAAAAAGTGTCGGCAATGATGCGGTTCACCTCTTCGGGCAGCGCACGGTTGAAGCCCCGGATGCCGGCCTCCACATGAAAGATGGGGATATGCAGCTTCACGGCAGCCAGCGCGGCAGCCAGCGTCGTATTGGTGTCGCCATAGATGAGCATGGCGTCCGGGCGCTGTTGCAGGCACACCTGCTCAATGCCTTCCATCATGCGGCCCGTCTGGGCAGCCTGGCCGGCAGCAGTGGCAATATGCAGTTGAAAGTCGGGCGCAGGGATAGCCAGCTCTTTGAAAAAAGCATCACTCATCCTGTCGTCATAATGCTGACCGGTATGTAGGCTGAGGGCACGGAAACGCTGCTGCAGATAGGGTTGCAGGGCAGCATGCTTGATGAATTGCGGGCGGGCGCCGACGATGGATAGGAGGGTAGGCATGGGCAGCCGGAGATTCGCCGAAGGCGCTGAAAACAACAGCACCTGCTGGCACCGCTTTCGGGCGGCAAAATAAGGAAGCTTCGGCCACTCCGTAGTGCCGGGACAAAGCAGGAATCAGCAGCCGCGTCGCCCTTCGAATGATTCCTTCCCCACTCTCTGCAATACATTCCGCTCTATTCCTTCCATTACATTTTCAGCAAAAAAGAAACCGCCCCATGAGGACGGCTTCTTCAAAAATCAGGACGGTGGAACGGCTATCGTTGTAGGCTGATAGGCAACACGGCACTCATGCCACTCTGCGTGCTCAGGCGCAGCATGTATTGTCCTGCAGCCAACTGCGAGCCCAACTCCACTTCTGCTTTCCACAAGCCATTGGCACCGGCGCCGGCCGTCAGTTCCTTTTCAAAGACACGCTGCCCTACCAGGCTCATCACCTCAATACGCAACTGCTCGCCGGGCTTCAAAGAAGCGGCCTCTGCTGCAATCGT
>JAMIQN010000352.1:0-3273 GCA_035914595.1 Chitinophagaceae bacterium
ACATGCCCAAAAAGGGATTTAACCTGCCCTTTGCTGAGTGGGTCGCGCGGCAGCCTGAATGGGAGCATCTTGCTGCGCAAAAAATTCAGGCACTGTTACGGCGCGGCATCTTTCGCCCAAGGGTGATTGATTCCTGGTGGCGGCAGCGCCATTCCGCAATGTTCGACAAGGTCTGGCTGCTCGTCAATATCGAAACCTGGCTGTCCCATTATGTGGATGGAAAGCCCGGCGGGTAAGCCTTTTCAGCACATCTTTTTTCAGAAAAAAGCAGCCTCAGCGCTCTTCAAATTCATCCCGAATCAAGTCCTGAATTTTTTCAGCTACTGTCAAAGGCTGAATCGAGCTCAGGCAAGTACATGCCGCCGGATCTTTCCTGCAACGATCGCAGTCTTCAGGTAACGCCAAGGCCACAGCCTGAGGCCCCAGCGGCCCCCAGCGGCCGGCATGCATGGGACGGATAGAAGGGTAGAGGCCTACCGCCATTTTCCCTAAGGCAGCCGCAATATGCAAGGGGCCGGTACTCGCCGCCACCAGACCATCACAGGCATCAATGAAGGAAATGAACTGCTGCAAATCCATGCGCCCCGTGATATCCGTTGCTTCGTTCTCCTGAAGCAAATCGAACAGCGGCTGCATCAACTTTCGTTCGGCGGCAGTGCCGGAAATGAACACCTGAAAGCCTTGCTGCGTGAGGATGCGTGCGAGGCCGGCAAAATTGGCCAGGCCCCATTCGCGGGCACTTCCCTGCGATTTGGGATGCAGAATGAAATGCTTTTTGCCCGGCAAAAGCAAAGCCTTTAGTCCTTCGGGCAGGGGTTGAATTCGTGCAAATGAATAGAGTCGCCCAAGCTGCTCGGTGCCAAATGATTCATGAATGCCGAAGGGCGCCAGCAGTTGTGTGTTGAGCTGTGCTTCATGCAGCAGCGAATGACGTCTGCTCAGGGGCAGAAGCCGGTTGCAGGTGACCCAGTGGTAAGGGCGGCTGCGTGTGCCGATGCGCAACGGAATGCCTGCTTTCAAAGCCTTCCAGGCAATTTCTTTTCGTGGAAAAACATGAATAATGGCGGCCCAGCGCTGCGACAGGGGCGACGGAGAGAGGAAGTCATTCAGCTCTACAAATTCATCCACAGCAGTGCAGCAGGCCACCACCGACCGAGTGTAGTTTCTGCCTAAAAAGCCAATGTGCGCTTCCGGAAATCGTTGCTTCAGCAGCGTGGCGATGGGCAGCGTCAGCATCACGTCGCCGATAGAGTCCGTACGGCTAATCAGGATGCTGCTGAATGATTGCATGTTAGAGAAACCGATCGCCCGGCACCGGCGCAAGTTGCCTTTTATGCAAAGGCTTTTTTAGAGCGGCGTAAATTTAGAATTATGCCCGCCACGGCACTCAACATCGCTCCCACTCGCTACATGATGCGGGCACTCTTTTCTCTGCTTTGCATAGCTGCGTTAGTACCTTCTCAAATAGAAGCCGCCCCACAACATCCGGAAAAAGCTTCACAGGCGGAGCGCCACAGCTTTTCATGGAGCGCGGCAAACCCATTGCGCTGGACCAATTTTCAAGGCCCCATTCCGGAAACGGCCGATAGCTCTATTGCAGCGCAGACGGTATGCGGCATTTTCATATCAACCAACAGCGTGACCGAAAATGAACCGGTAACGGTCACGGTTACAAATGGGTTCGACACGCTTCGGTCCTGGTGCCGTCGGGGACATATCTCGCCGGCGGTGCTGCAGCACGAACAGGGCCATTGGGACATCTGCGAAATCTACACACGCCAGTTGCGCAGCCGATTTGCATCTAAACAGATTTTAGGATCCTCACTGAATAGCGAAGTACCGCGGATTTATCAGGAAGTTTTGGCAGAATACCATGCCCGCCAACAGGCCTATGAAAAAGAAACTGCGCACGGCCTGGACACGATGGCGCAGCAACGCTGGAACAAACAGATTGCGGCGGAACTTTCTACGACATCTCGTTGACAAAGTGCCTGAATTTCAAGCGGGCGCAGGCCCTACATTCGCTCATGCGATTCCTCCTGCTGGCTCTTGCATTCCTTCTTCCCTGTTCCGTTTTTGCAGTTACGAAAGACACGGCAGTCAGCCTGCCTACGCCTAACGGCAACATCTACGGAACGCTTACCATTCCGAACGCCAAAGGCCCTGTTCCATTAGCCATCATCATTGCCGGCTCCGGCCCTACAGACCGAAACGGTAACCAGCTAAGAATGGTCAATAATTCTTTGCTGGCATTAGGTGATTCTCTGGCGAAAGAAGGCATTGCCAGCCTGCGTTATGATAAGCGTGGGGTAGGAGCCAGTAAGGCAGCGGCCATCAATGAAACCAAGTTGCGCTTTGAAGATTACATCACCGATGCTGCCAACTGGATTAAAAAATATCGGGGCGATAAACGCTTTTCCGGCATTTACATCATTGGCCATAGCGAAGGCTCATTGATTGGAATGGTGGCTATTCAAAAAGAGAAAGTGAATGGCTTCATTTCAATTGCAGGTGCTGCGTGGCCTGCCGACACACTCATTATCCGCCAGGTAAAAGGCTTCGTTCCGGACACGAGCGCCCTTCCGGATAGCGTGAGAATGTTATTCCATGAATTGCGCACCAAAGGCGAAGTGGACCCCGTTCCGCCGGGCATCTTTCAGGCTTTCCTTCGGAAAAGTGTGCAGCCGTATCTGCTCTCCTGGATGCGCTATGACCCTGCTCAGGAAATCAAAAAACTCAAAGTGCCGGTGCTGCTTATTCAGGGAGCCAATGATATTCAGGTGGATACCCCGAATGCCTATGAGCTGAAAGCGGCATTACCCTCCGCCCGCATGATTATTATTCCGGGCATGAACCACGTGATGAAAAACGTGAGCCGCGACCCGGGCGATAATCAGTTCAGCTATATGGATCCCGGTTTTCTGCTCAACAAGGAAGTGACCCCGGACATTGCTGCCTTTATCCGGGAAACTGAAAAGAAACGCCGCAAGCCTTAGCGCACCGGTGTCAGCGTGTAGCCCTGTTTGCGAAGCAGTGCAATGACGCCCTTTTCACCCCAAAGATGGCCGGCACCTACTGCAAAAAAGGTAGGCTTCTCATGCATGTAGTGCTCCATTTTCGCAATCCATTTCCGGTTTCTTTCGTCTAAGAAAATGCCCATGTCCATGCCGCTTTCATCTTTCGAATCCATCATGATGGAATAAAGCAACGGCAGGTCCTGACGCTTGTAGGCATCGAGCATCCGCGCATACTCTGCCCGTGATTGCGCAAAGG
>JAMIQN010000353.1:0-1666 GCA_035914595.1 Chitinophagaceae bacterium
ACGATTCCTTTATTAATCCAAATCACCGTATCGCCGGCAAGTATGTTGAGCTGAGCAGGCCCGAATTGCATGTTTTCAATGACAACCGTGTCTGTTTTGGGTTTCGGTAAGGGGGCCGGCTGGTCGCGGACCTCTTTGTTGTTTCCATTGCCGGTCGGTGTACATCCTATTGCTGCCATCGCCATACACAGTCCTATCGTCAGGCCGGAGCGCCAGAGTTTTCTGTTCATCTCCCGCCTCCTTATTTGACTTTAGCCTGAGCCATTTTTGCCATTTCGAGGTGGTGGTCCAGCAGTGGACTGACCTTAACCAACAGATCTTTCAATTCCTGGTTTTTGGCTTGGGGAATCAGCACGTTTTTCACTGTGGAAATGACGGCTTCGTGATAGGCTACTTCGTTGTCAATATAGGCCTTGTCAAATGCCTTTCCTTTCAGCTTGTTCAGTTTCGCAGTGGTAGTTTTTTCACCTTTCAACAGTGATTGGGTAGTGGCATTCATCTTCGGTGTAACGCCGAGTTTGTGGGCCAGATCCACTGCCTGTTTGATGATGCTTTCATGGTCTTGCACCATGGATTGTGCGAAGTGCCGCACTTCCGTATTGTGCGATTTCTTCAAAGCGATTTTGCCATAGTTGACGTCAATCTGGTTGGCCGTAACAGCGATGGAGGCGATCTCCGGGTCCGTCACTTTAGGAGCGTGCTGCGCAAAGGCAGTAGTGGCAAAAAGGAGGGCAGAAGCCAGCAGGCCGGAAGCCCATCCCATCATAGTCATTCGACTTTTCATGATTTGGTGTATTAAAAATTGGATGAGGATCGTCGGCTTTTCCTGATTCATTTGCCGCGGACAAAATCGCAGGAATCATACCGGCGGACTGTGCGGTATTATCCAATACACAGACGCTCTCCTATTGTCAACATCATGCCATGAGGCAGGTGGCTCACCTTCGAAACTCGCAATAGTGTTATAGGCATTTGCAAGGCCTCGTCGTTGCAAGGCTGCGCAAACACCTCATTTGCGGGCTTTGCTCCCGTGAGTTCTGAGCTGCTAAAAATTGGAGTCAGGAATAACGTCCGTTGTGGAAGAACCAGAGGCGGTCCGTGTTGCCTCGCGCGGCACTCATTCCTTAAACAAAAAACAGCCGCGTAGTGCGGCTGCTTTTGGGGCTTTTCGAAGAAAATCTTCGCGGACTGGACGGGACTCGAACCCGCGACCTCCGCCGTGACAGGGCGGCATTCTAACCAACTGAACTACCAATCCGTCTCCCGTTTCGGGTCGGCAAAGATATAGGCGGTTTCACCGTTTGGCCAACCCCTTTTTTCGGAATTTTTTTTCTCTCAAAAGATGCCTTTGAATGAGCTCAAAATGGAATGTTTTCGGCGCCCTTTTTACTCTGGTTCAAAAGCAACTTTTAAGTGTTGAAAAGAGGCCCCCGATGGCTTCATTCCCTTTAATGAACGCGCCGCCCCTTCCATCGGTAGCCTCCTTTCAGCCCTAGTAATCCGGTTACACTGATGTACAGGATATGCAGCGGTTGAAGGACGGGAAAGGCAAACAGCTCGCGTCGCTTCTTAAAGAACCCCGCTGCCGGCCACAGCAGGAAGAGTTCCAGAATCACCTTCCCCACAAGGCAGGTAAGCAATGGCCGAAAGAAGGCCGGATGAAAGC
>JAMIQN010000354.1:0-14692 GCA_035914595.1 Chitinophagaceae bacterium
TCGTCACTACCCAATACAAAGAGCACCGTTTCGATTCGGAATATGGTTGCGAAATCTGGGAGCGCGATTTTGAAACGATTGTCAGCCCGATGGTATGGCAGGAGGAAATCAACCGCTCCATCCTCAAGTGCCTGAAACGATACGAGCCCCGGCTGGAAAATATCAACGTGGATACCGTCATTGCAGAACAGGAATACGTGCATCCCGTCACCCATGTGAGAAGCATCAAAAAGCGCGTTACAGCCAATGTTCGCGGGACGATTAAGAGTACAGGAGAGCCTTTCGCCTGCTCGCCCAAGCTGTTCATCAGCCCTATTTCCATGGACTGATTGCACGGTGGCCGAATGGTGTGTGGATGTTTGAGTTTGGAGGTTCTTGTGCGTGAAAAGCAGAACTTTTTCTAAGAATTGAACGAACGTGTTTACTACCGATAATACCCGACTTAGTAAAGAAGCCATCGCGAGCCGCATGTTTCGCAATGCGGCCCGGTTCTGGGGGCTTAACGACACTAATATTGACAACTTCGACCCCTTGGTCCGCCTGCTGCTGGAGGCCTGCGCGGTCGAGATTTATCGGATAGACAATGAAATGGCTGCATTGCAGCGGACGATGACCGAGCGCCTCGCCGGCCTGCTTATCCCCGAAGTGCACACCCAGCCGCGCCCGGCACATGCCGTGTGTCATGCCCGCTCTACCGACGAGTATCAGTATGTGGCGCTTGAAACGCAATTACTCCATCAAAAGCGCGTGGCCTCTGTAGTCAATGGCCCATTGGACACCACGATGGACGTATTCTTTTCGCCATCGGGTCGTTTCAAAATTATTGATGGTGACGTGGCTGTCATCGCTTCCGGCGCCAATATCTATCGGATAGATGCATTGCAAAGCCGCGAGACTTTTCTTCGTTGCCATTCCGGGAAGCCTTTTCCGGCCGGTGAAGTTTGGATTGGCGTTGAAGCCAAGCCGGGTGCCAACCTCACAGACATTTCCATCTATTTCGACCTGGCAAACACGCCAAATCGCGCCCGCTACCTGGCGATGCTCCGGCACCTGCGCTGCGAGTGCAATGGGCGTCCTGTGCAGCTTAATAAAGGCCTTTCGCGCAGCTCCTTTGAAGACCATCAGCTCAAGTTTGAAGACTCTTTGGAAGAGCTTTACATCAATCGCAGGCTGGAAAAACAACTGAACCGGATTTACAGTAGTCAGTTCCTGACGATAGCCACAGAAGGAAATGACTTTCTGAAGGAGGCAGATGCTTCGCTCTTCGCCCGTTATCCTAATGAATTTGAAGGCCACCTTCAGTCAAGTGACCTCACACAGCTTGCGGATTCGCTCATTTGGTTCCGGCTTCAGTTCCCGGCCGAGTTTACCCCTCAGCTTATGGAGGACCTGAGTATTGCCATCAACTGCTTCCCGGTGGTCAACCGGCATATCAACGAACTGAGTTATCGCCTCAATGCCTATTTCAACATCATCCCGCTCCTTTCTTCCGAGCAGTTCTATGCCGTGAAAACGGTGGAAGGAACGGTTGCCGGGCCCGGCGGCAGAAGCGATTACGTCTTCTATCCTTTTGACCAGTACAACGATCGCGACAAAGGAATTTATACCGTTCGCACAGGCGACCTCGAACGCTTTGATACGCGCAATGCGGCCGAATATCTCAACTATCTGGTTGAGCTGCTTCGCGATGAAAGCCGTGCCTTTGCTGCCTTTGGGCAGGATTTTATGGCCGCTGCCATCAAAGACCTCAATCAAAATATCGGACTGATAGACCAGAAGATTCGCCAGAACCTGCATCTGCTTCAGACATCTCCCACCTATCTCCTCGTCAATCCGCTGGAAGAGAGCGATACCATCTTCGTTCAGTACTGGACCTCTAATGGCTCTGCAGCCAACGGCGTTCGCGCCAATACACCGCTCGATCTCTACGAGGGCTCCGCATTCAAGCGCAACAGCATTGTGCTGATGAGCGCCAGCAGCGGTGGTATGGACCAACTGGAAAATACCGAAACCCTGAAGGCATTCAAGTCTGTCCTGCTTTCCAGAGGAAGGGTCGTCACTGCCAGTGATGTGAAAAGCTTCTGTGCCGCGTTCCTTCAGGACGTTGCTTCAGATATTCGGGTGCAGCCCGGCGTTAGCGTCAGCCCGATGCCCAATCAGGGTCTGATGCCCGTCGTGCAGGTTGCCATCAAGCCGGGGCCGGCGGCCAATGCTGATACAGATTGGGAGCGTATTCGGATGGACCTGACCGCAGAATTGCACCATGCCAGCGCACCGGATGTCAACTATGCAATAGTGGTCAATTAAGAAATGCATTTGCCAATTTGAAAACAACCTCAGCTTCCATTTCAAAAGATTGCCCGATCATAAAATGAAACTCTTCAAGCACTAAAATCATAGGTTATGGGGAAGCCAGCAGCACGAATCGGAGATATGCATGTGTGCCCTATGGTGACACCCGGTGTGCCACCGGTACCTCACGTGGGTGGGCCCATCACCGGCCCGGGTGTGCCAACGGTGTTGATAGGCGGCATGCCCGCAGCTACTATGGGTGACATGTGCACCTGCGTCGGGCCACCGGACACGATAGTATTAGGCTCTACCGGCGTATTCATTGGCGGTAAGCCTGCAGCCCGTATGGGCGACCAGTGCAGTCACGGCGGAATAATCTCACTCGGAATGCCTACCGTCCTGATTGGAGAAGCCGGCGGCGGAGGTGGGGGTGCAGTAAGTGTGACACCTGCCAACGTTGTCATTCAGGCGATGGGGCCGATGCCGGCAGGGGCTCAAAAACAGGTTGCTCAGGCTGCAGTGATGCAGCAGGCGGCAGCCGAAGGAACTCCTTTTGCAGAGCCCTGCTAACACAAAGAATAGATTTGAATCAAGAAGTGAACCAAGGATATGCTCGTCATCACGAACAAACAAATGGCTGAAATCTCTACGGCACTGGAACAGCGCTACGTGCGTGAGTGCTGTAGCATGTTGCGCGCCGATTATCCCTCGTTTGCTTCAAGCCATCCCACCGATGAAGCTGCCGCCCTTTTCGTTCGAAACGGCATCAAAAAGGCGAAACGCTATCTCATTATCGGGCGGGAAGACGTCAAGGTGTTTCTGAGGTTTCAGGCTGCATTTGGGGATGCGTTTGATGAACCGGGCGGCTTGGAATCTCTTCGAAAAATTCTGTTGACCCGCAACCTGAATGGGACAGAAAAAATTGCAAGAATGCTGGGCAAAATGAAGCCCGAAAATCAATCATAGCTATGCCAGACGGGATAGGAAATCCGGTTCAGGGTTGCCCGGGCTCGGATAACCCAAGCCCCCGGGAGGAGAAGAAACCGGAGCTCCACTGGGTAAAATTTAAGGTGCAGGACGATGCAGGCAAGCCCCTCAAAGGCGTTGTGCTCCAGATCGTGCTGCCCGACGGAAGCCGGGAGGAAAAAACTTCAGATGAGAACGGCATGATTGAGATCAACAATGTGCAGCCCGGCGACTGCAAGATTGATTTGGAATATGACGATCACGTAGTGCATAGCACCTACTTCATTCAATAAAGCGCACTTGAAATCCAAACTATGTCTGACGTAAAGGCCCTGAAGGTTACCAGCTACAAGGTGAAGGATGGCGACTCGCTGGACAGTATTGCCAAAGCGCATGGCACTACCTGGCAGCAGCTCGGCAAATTCAATTGGGGCACCGATGTGCCGGATGAAATCAATAAGTATCTGCGTGCACGCGTTGGATGCACCAAGAAGACCAAAGACGGTAACAATTACATCTTCACTTCCAACGACGATCCGGGCATCATCTACATCCCTGAGAAAGCGCCAGAAAAAACATATCCAACCAATACTACCCATCCGGTAACGCTGAAGAAGCCCAAGCTGCAAGTGCCGACGCATGCACGGGCTTTCGTCAAGTTTCGACCGCATCCCGGCTGGAAGGGGGAGTATGGTTTCGACTGGCTCCGCTGCGCGGATACCTCCCTTCCGGGCGACGTGGATTACAAGACGATTGTTGGCAAGTACCCTCCGAACAGAGATCCGGACTACAACAATCCGGGAACCATTATCACCAATCCTCCGACGCAGTTCAATAATCTGGCGGCGCGGTTTCAGCCCTTTGCAGTTTCCAATTTTTTGGACTCCAACAAGCGTCCGACAGTCAACTACGCATCGTTTCTAAGCCTCTTTCCGGCAGATGCAAAATCGGGGGGGGCTAACGAAGCAAAGATCCTCGCCGACATCAATGTGAAAGAGGGGACGCCGCTGGCAATGACCTTCGAAAGTGACACGACAAACTTTACGGACTTCGTCAGCATCAGTGCAGAGCTGCAAAAATCAACCGGCAAGCAGGAGATAACCATCAAATCCAAGAAGGCATCGCCCAACGATATTGTGTTGCGTGCCATGAACCATACCAACGAGAAGGATGGTAAAGAGGTGGCCTACGAGGCCGGTCGGCTGATCGTTTGCAAGAACGCCCCGGCCAACAGGAAGGAATTGAAAGTTGTTTTCGTTTCAATCGTTACCAATATCAACGGGACGGTCAGCTCCATTTCGACGGCCCGCCTCAACAGCGAAAAGACCTTTCTTACCAAGTATCTGCATCAGGGGCTTATTACACTCAAGCTGAAAAAAATTCAGATGGATCTTTCCAAACCGCCCAATTGGTGGACCAAGATTCTTCAGTTTTTCGGCATCGTAAAATCGTTCAATGAAAAGTGGGTGATAGATGACGGCTCAGGGGCTAAGGTTATTGCGAACTATAGCAACAGCGGTATGGCCATTCACGAGTTCCTTGAGGATAAGTTCGATGAAATGAACCCCGGATATCAGGACTGGTTCAAGGTCTTCTTCTTCGAAGAGCGAGGCGGCTATTTCGCAGGCGGTAATTATCGTGGACTGAATGGGGGCGCACGCGATATTCCATCAAAATCGGTGGCACTCTACTCTACGCACAACACCTCAACTACCACCCACGAATTGCTGCACGCCATCGGCCTCTATCACTCATTTTCCAACTCCGGCACTTTCACCTATAAGAAAAATACGACCGATAATATCATGGACTATTCCCACCAAAATAATCCACCCATAGACCGCATCAGCACCTGGAAGTGGCAATGGGAAAAATTACAGTCGCTACTCTGACCAAAAAGTGATCCCATGCGCACCGGCACCCTCATTCTGTTGCTCGTAATGCTCGCGCATTGTGAATGCCGATCCAAACAAAAGCACAACCCCAAAACCATGGAGCGTTTCAACATAGAACTCTTCAACAGCCATGCCGTGGACAACGAGTACACGGATACAGCCAAAGATGGCACCATCACCATGCGCCTTCAATACAGCTATGGCTACACCGAACGCATTATTCCACCCAAAGGCTACTTCGATACCTACAAGGAGTTTGACCCGGACGGAAAACTCCGCACTATCGGACAACTCTTCAAAAAGGGCGAGTTCAAGGCCGGAAAATGGCAGGAATTTGGAGACGACGGCTCCCTGAAAAGCGACACGAATTATGACGCACCGTACCGCCTGCAGGTGGCTCAGGTGCTCGATTTGGCCCGCCAGCAAAAGGCAGCTTTCAGTATGACGGATGAATACGCTCGCGTGCTGCGCAATACGAAAAATGGCAAGGCAACCTGGGTCATTGAATGGAAAGAACAGCCCGGCCGCATTGAACGAATCTTTTTGGATGATGCCACAGCCCGCATCACTAAGCGCGATTTCTACTCCTTCCAGGATAACCAATAGCCCTTTGCCTGCTCATGCTTCAAAACCTTACCCACGCACTATTGGATGGCGCTCGTATGGGCTCTTGGATGAGTGAGGCCCAAAAGCTCAACGAGAAGCACTTGCCCCTCTACGTCGGGGTGCAGGGTGGTGCGCTGGCAGGCTTGTCACCGGTACTTTTCAGCTTCAATAGTGCCAGCACTTTCGGGAGCTGGTGCCTACATTCAGGCTGGGGTGCATCCTGGGGTGTGTTGCTGAAATCATCCCTGCCGATGCACGAATTGCAACAGCATTTCCGGAAGTTTTTGAAGGTGCAAACAGAGAGCGGCAAGAGCCTCTTCTTTCGCTATTATGACCCGCGGGTATTGCGCATTTTTCTGCCTACCTGCACCGGTGCCCAGCTACACGAATTCTTCGGTGAAGGAATTGAATATTTCCTCGTAGAGGATGAAGACCCTGCCTTCGCCATTTGCTTTCGCGTGGCGGGTGGCCAACTGAAACAGGAGCGCATACAGGTTGCTCCACTCATTAGTGCACTGCCCGTGGCCATCACACCCGGTCAGCAGCTCGCGCCGGAAACCATCGAGGCGCTCAAGCAGATGGGTATGTTAGAAAGGGTGCTGGAATTGTTGGGAGAAACTTCAACTTCTTCGCAGCCCGCAGCCGATGCTCCTGCCAACTCTCCTGCTGCGCCGCCCCAACCAACACGGGCGCCGGAAAAAGCGCAGCCAACGCCCGCCCAAACGCAGCCCACTCCGAAAAAATCGAAGTGGAATATGTTCGATTGATCAGGCTCAATAGGCCCGCGCAAAAAGCACCCGCCGCTTACTCGGGTTACCGCTCAAAATGCAGCGCCCCTCTTCCTCCGGCGCATCCAGCGGAATGCAGCGAATCGTTGCCTTGCTCAACTCTTTAATTCGCTCTTCGGTTTCTGAACTGCCGTCCCAATGGGCGAGAATGAAGCCCGGCGTTTCGTCGAGTACGCGCACAAATTCATCCCAGGTATCCACACGATAGGTATGCGCTTCGCGGAAGGCCAGGGCCTTGTCGTAGATGCTTTGCTGAATTTCATCCAGCAGGGGTTGCATCTGTGCCGCCAGGCCATCCAGCGGCATGGATGATTTGGATTTTGTATCGCGGCGCGCCACTTCGGCCACTCCGTTTTCAATATCGCGCAAGCCCAAGGCAATGCGTACCGGCACGCCCTTCAGCTCGTACTCGGCAAACTTCCAGCCGGGCCTCGAGGTGTCGTCATCATCAAACTTGACGCGGATACCTGCAGCACGCAGTTCCTGCATGAGCTGATGGGCACGTGCGTCAATCTTGTCTTTGCTGTCGGGGCCTTTGTAGATGGGCACAATCACAACCTGAGTCGGCGCCAGACGGGGCGGCAACACGAGGCCTTCATCATCGCTGTGCGCCATCACCAGCGCACCAATCAGGCGGGTGCTCACCCCCCAGGAGGTTGCCCACACATGGTCCAGCTTGTTGTTCTTATCCGCGAATGTGACGTCAAAAGCCTTCGCGAAATTTTGTCCGAGGAAGTGAGAGGTACCTGCCTGTAGGGCTTTCCCGTCCTGCATCATGGCTTCAATGGTGTAGGTATCATCGGCGCCGGCAAAGCGTTCATTGGCCGACTTCACCCCCCGAATCACGGGCATGGCCATCCACTCTTCTGCAAAGCGTGCATAGACGTCTAGCATTTGCTTCGTTTCAGCAATCGCTTCTTCGCGGCTGGCATGGGCCGTGTGGCCTTCCTGCCAAAGAAATTCAGCCGTGCGCAAAAACAGGCGGGTGCGCATCTCCCATCGTACTACATTGGCCCATTGGTTGATCAATAAGGGCAGGTCGCGGTAGCTCTGAATCCAGTTCTTGTAGGTGTTCCAGATAATGGCTTCTGAGGTGGGGCGGACTACCAGTTCTTCTTCCAGCTTCGCCTCAGGGTCCACGATGAGCTTGCCCTTTTGTTCCGGGTCTGTTTTCAGCCGATAGTGTGTGACCACCGCGCATTCCTTAGCGAAGCCTTCTGCATTTTTTTCTTCTGCTTCAAAAAGGCTCTTGGGTACAAAGAGCGGGAAGTACGCATTCTGATGGCCTGTGTCCTTAAACATTTTGTCTAAAGCATCTCGCATGGCCTCCCACAAACCGTAGCCATAGGGCTTGATCACCATGCAGCCCCGCACCGCCGAATAGTCGGCGAGGCCCCCTTTCAGGACCAGGTCATTGTACCATTCAGAATAGTTCTCGGAACGTGGCGTTAAAACACGGCTCATGCTAAACTTTGCCCGGTTTTTGCAGTCGCTACGGGCGACTTTAAGGCGGCGCAAAAGTATTAATTTCACTACCGCGGATTTTTGGCAAACAGATGGCTATGAAACGATTCATTCTTACCTCATTAGCAGTAGCTCTGGCTGCTGCCTCCAATTGGGCGCTGGCGCAAAGCGAGGGCTCGTACCAGGACGACATCTATGGCATTCCTCCTAAGAAGGAAGTGCGCCAGCACCGCGCTGCCACCGAGGCTGAGCAGCCATACGAGCGCAACACCGCTTCGGATGATGCAGGTAATAATGCAGCACCATCGCAGGGCGACGCCTACTCCGCCGGCAACAACTGGGGCACCGAGCGGGAATATCAGGATCAGTATTCCTACTCCGATTACGACCTGAATGATGACTACTACTATGCCTCCCGGATTCGCCGTTTCTACTATCCCTACTATGGTCAGCCTTATTGGAGCCTGGCCTACGATCCTTATTGGTACAATCCCTATTGGGTAGATCCTTATTGGGGCTGGAGCCCGTGGTCGCAAGGCTTCGGCATTTCGTTTGGCTATGGCCCTTCGTGGAACTCTTACTGGGGATGGTCGGCCTGGTATGGCTGCTCCAATTTTGGCTCGTACTACAGCTACCCTTACTATGGATATGGCGGCTATTACAGCGGCTATTGGAATGGCTACTATGCCGGCCTTTACGACAGTTACAATGGCGGCAATTATTTCCCATCCAAGACGGTAACCTACGGACCGCGCTACAACCTGCGCCCGCAGTCCGCGCCGGGCCTTCGGGGCGGCAATGGCATCAGCACCTTCCGCGCTTCAGCACCAGCAAGGCCGGTGATGACTGGAATGGAAAGCCCACGCACCAACTCTTATTCGCCCCGCACAGAAGAGCGCCCGTCCAACTTCCGCAACGAGGCCTACCGCAATGATGCCGGCATCGGTTCAGCACAGCCCGATGATCGTCCGGTGCGCAACGGCTGGAGTGAAACGCCCGCCGGCCGCGATGATATTGCCCGCCCCGACGCAGCGCCTGCCCGCCCCGAACGCAATGCCTGGTATGAGCAATCCCGTCCGCAAAGAGGCTATCAACAGCAGATACCATCAAATGCCGCGACGCCCTCTCGCGAATTTTCAAGACCTGCTCCCGTGCAGCGTGAACAGCCTGCCGCACCGGCGCGCAGCTTTGAGCGCAACAACAACTTCGGAGGCGGCGAGCGCCGTTCGTCCGGTTTTGAAGGGGGCTTTGGAGGCAGCCGCAACTTCGGTGGTAGTGGTGGCTCACACAGCGGCTTTGGTGGTGGTGGCCACAGGCGCTAAGCAATGATTCGATTTTTTTGTGAGAGGTCGTCTGAAAAGGACGGCCTCTTTCCTTGCCGGTACCTTTACGCTTCATGAATGCATACGAACAACTCTTCGAAAACAACCGACGCTGGGTCGCAGAAATGCAGGCCAAAGACGCGGACTTCTTCACCAAGCTGGCTGCCGACCAAAACCCGGACTACCTCTTCATCGGTTGCTCCGACAGCCGTGTGCCTGCCAATGAAATCATGGGCCTGGGTGCGGGTGAATTGTTCGTGCATCGCAACATCGCCAACCTCGTGGTCAATACCGACCTCAACGTCATGAGCGTGATCAACTATGCCGTGTCCATCCTCGGCGTAAAGCATGTCATCGTGTGTGGGCACTACAACTGTGGTGGCGTGCGTGCGGCAATGGTGCCGAAAGACATGGGCCTGCTCAACCCCTGGCTGCGCAATATCCGCGACGTGTATCGCCTGCACGAGGCAGAGCTGGACGCCATCACCGACGAGCAGGGACGTTACAACCGACTCGTGGAGCTCAACGTGATGGAGCAATGCCGCAATGTGGTGAAGATTGCAGCCGTTCAGGCTCAATTTCTAAAGACCGGAAACCCGCGGGTGCATGGCTGGGTTTTCGACATGAAAAATGGCCTGCTGATTGATCTCAAGATTGACTTCGACCAAATGCTGAAAGACATCCGGAAGATTTACAACCTGATGGATTAAGGCCTCCGCTTCGCCATTTCCTGAGCCTGATGTACCGCCTTCTTTTTTGCATTTTCTGGCTGATTTCGCTGCTGCCTTCATGGCTGCTTTATGGCATCAGTGATGTTGCCTGCTTCATTCTGTATCACCTCATGGGCTATCGCAAGGAAGTGGTGCGAAGCAATTTGCAACATGCATTTCCTACAAAGTCGTCGGATGAAATCGAGGGTATCATGCGCCGTTTCTATCGCTCGTTTTGCGACCAGTGGATTGAAACCGTGATGCTGATGACGATGAGCCGCCGCCGGCTGGAACGAAGAATCTCCGGCAACTGGGAGGTGCTGCAAACATTGGCGGCGGAAGGCCGAAACGCGTATGTGCTCGCCGGGCACACCTTCAACTGGGAATGGGCGAATGTGGCTGTGGCACTTCACACCCCGCATCTCTACGCCTGCGTTTATCTGCCTGTCTCCAACCCTGCTTTTGATCGGCTGATGCTGCACATCCGCACCCGGATCAGCGGCGCTGTGATGATCAGCATGAAGGGCCTCATCGGAGGCTTCCGCCAGTTGGCAGGTAAGCAGTATAGCATCACCCTGGCTGCGGATCAGAACCCGGCTGTGACCGAGGTTGCGGAGTGGCTGCCTTTCATGCATCGGGAAGCGCCTTTCTTTCGCGGGCCGGAGCAGATGCCGCGGCGCGCCCGTGCAGCGGTGGTGTTAGTCGGTGTTCGAAAAATCGAAAGGGGGCGCTATGAGGTGCATTTGGAGAAGCTGTGTGATGATGCCTCGCAGATGCCGGAAGGCAGCATCCTGAAAAGCTATGTAGCCTTTGTGGAGCAGCAGATGGAAGCCCAGCCCGAGAATTGGCTCTGGAGCCACCGCCGCTGGAAGCATCAACGCAAGGTTTGAGTAGGGCACTGACCGGACCGGGTAGTAACCACAGGCCGGCGAGGGGGCCGCGTGAGGGATGGTAGCGGAAAGCCCGCAGCGCAGCGAGGACTTGAAGCGGACAGCCCGACCCGAAGGGGCACGCCCTCATCTTTTTCAGATATTGATGCCGTAATCCCGACCGCTTAAAGGCGGCGCATCCACCACAGGTCGGTTTGCGGGGTGTGGCCGATGGGGAAGGGATGGCTGTGGCCGGTGGCCGCGAATCCGTACTTGCGATAGAAGGCCTGCGCGCGGTAGTTGTGCTCCCAGACGCCCAGCCACAGCAGGTCGTAGCCGCCATCGCGGGCATAGCGCAGATAGCAGTCCATGAGGGCCTGTGCCACGCCTTGGCCCTGCTCGCTTTTTTCTACATACAGCCGGTTTAGCTCGAGGGCCTTTTGGTGCGGCGGACAGGGAAAGCCGGGCGGTGCCGTGTGGATGCGCAGATAGCCAACGGGTATATGGTCACGCTCGGCGAAGAAGGTGCATTCGTCGGGCTGCTGCAGCTCGTGGCGGATGCGGTCTTCGTTGTAGTAATGGGCGAGGAACTGCTGCATGTCGTCCTCGGTGCAGGTGCCCGTGAAGGTGTCGCGAAAGGTGGCGGCGGCAAGTGCTGCAAGAGCACGGGCATCGGCAGGCCCCAGGCGGCGGATGCGAAGGACGGAGCTCATGAAGCGGTGTGCGTTCAGCCTACCAGATGGATGTCGAAGTTGACCAGCTCCACGAACTCGTCTATGCGGTCGTCAATCTCTGCTTTGCTCAGCGACTGGAGACGTTGGGTACCGAATTTTTCCACACAGAAAGAAGCCATGGCCGAGCCAACGATGATGGCTGTTTTCATGTTTTCGAAAGAGATGTCTTTGGTGCGGGCGAGGTGGCCGATGAAGCCTCCGGCAAAGGTGTCGCCGGCGCCGGTGGGGTCGAAGACCTCTTCGAGGGGCAGGGCGGGGGCGAAGAAGACATGCTTTTGGTGAAAGAGCAGGGCGCCGTGTTCCCCTTTTTTGATAATGAGGTATTTAGGCCCCATCGCCTGGATTTTCATGGCGGCTTTGGGCAGTGAAAATTCGCCGCTGAGCTGGCGCGCTTCGGCATCATTAACCAGCAGCACATCTACCATTTTGAGCACTTCTTTGAGGTCGGGCATGGCCGTTTCCATCCAAAAGTTCATTGTGTCCAGCACGACGAGCTTGGGGCGTTTGCGCATTTGGCGAATGACGCTCATCTGCACGGCGGGTACGAGGTTGCCGAGCATGAGGAATTCACAGTCCTGATAGCTTTCGGGAATCTGAGGGTTGAACTGGGCCAGGACATTGAGGTCGGTGGTGAGGGTGTCCCTCGTGTTCATGTCCATGTGGTAGCGGCCACTCCAGAAGAAGCTCTTGCCATCGGGCACTACCTCTACGCCTTCAAACTGCACACCCCGGGCGCGGAGTTTGTCCATCTCTTCCTTTGGAAAATCGCCGCCAATGATGGAGACCTGCTTGACCGGCTGGGCAAAATTGGAAGCTGACCAGGCCACATAGGTTGCAGAGCCGCCGACAATGCGGTCTGTTTTTCCGAAAGGGGTTTCGATGGCATCGAAGGCCATGGTGCCAATGACAACAAGAGACATAAGAAGGATGGTTGGAGGCTTGCGAAACTAAGGCGGAAAGGGAAGGTAGTCCGACAACTGGTGCCGACAGCTCTTAGCGGTTCTTAGAGATGTTAGCAATTCTTCACGATGAGACTACAGCGCATTGCGGATGCCGGATGTAGCCCCCTCAGTACGGCTGGCGGTAGCCGGCTGCGGAGCGGGTGAGAAAGGCCCTGATTCACCTCACACTGAAGCCTCTGGGTCCTTGGATTCGGGTATTATCGGTGATAAGCTTCCTGAGCGGAAGATTAGTGAGGAATGTATTCGATACTGAAAAACCCATCCGTCACATTGACTGTCTTGAAGGTGACAGGATGCAAGGCAGAAAAGGAAAATGTTCCTTCAATTAGTTTTCTTCTTGGGTCTATGAGCAAAATGTTTAGAATTCCCCTATGCATAGAATCCGTGCGATATTCCTTGGTAGAAAGGTCGTTGTCGTATCCTGCGTCCGCACTGTCCTTGAGCAGGCTTCCTAATACATGATTTCCTTGGGAGAAAAGCTGCTTATTGTAGCAATAGATGTCGATTACCTCTGTATTGCTATAGGCAGAAATTCCAAGGACAGTATCTCCTAAGATGGTTGCTATCACAGCCTGAGCAAACATGTCTCCATCCTTAGAGGCGTACCAGTCGCGGCCATCCACTTTGCAATGGAAGTATTCTCCGGCATGAATGGGGTGCTCGTCATTCTTTTTGCAGGCAAAGAGCAGAGCAGCCAACACGAGGAGGAAAGAAAGCTGTTTCATCTGCTGGCAAGGAATGTGGCGTTAGAAATGGATATCAAATCTTCCATCTGTGATATGCACTACATCTCCGTCTCCGTTAATCGCATCAAACTGAAAGGTGCCTGCGGCGAAAGTTTTGGTGTAATGGGTGACGGTTACTGTGCCGGTATGCGTAGAGTTAGTATGATATTCGGTGCTTCCAGTCGGGATAGTATTATCAGGATAATAGAAGTAGTATCCCCAGTAAGGGTAATGGCCTGCCATGCTGAAGGTGCCGGGTACTGTAGGATTACTATTGAAATCGAATTGGAGGGTAAGATGTTTGTTTCCTAGCTGCCCTACAATATACCACGCTGTATTCGTATAAGGAATGGCAGTAACTCCGGTGGGATGCCCTCTGTAAGACTTCCCACTCGTCACAAATGCTTCCCCATTAATCAGGCATCCGAACGTGTTAGCGCCTGCGTGCGTGGCGGGTGGCAGTTGGTCAATTGGGTTTGAGGCGTTGTCACTCTTTTTACATGCGGCGAGTAATACAGCAAGTGCGAGGAGGAAAGAAAGCTGTTTCATGTGCGTCATTATTACCGGGTTTCAATCTGAAAATACGAAATCAATGCAGGGGCTCATTCCTCAGCGCCCTACAAACACCGCCTTCCGCTTTTCCAAAAACGCCGTTACACCTTCTTTGAAATCCCGGGTGGCGCCGGCCTCTGCCTGCAAGTCGCGCTCAGCAGCAAGCTGTTGTTCCAGGTTATTCCCCAGCGACTGATTTATAAGCCGTTTCGTCAGCCCAAAGGCTTTCGTTGCGCCCTGTGCCAGTCCTTCTGCCACGCTCTGCCATGCATGTGGGAACTGCTCATCCTCATACACCCGATACACCATGCCCATCTGCATCGCTTCTTCAGCCGTAATCTTATCGCCCGTCAGGGTAAGAGCCAGCGCACGCTGGGTGCCCACCAGGCGCGGCAGGAAAAAGGTGCCTCCGCTGTCGGGGATCAAAGAAATTTTTGAAAATGCCTGGATAAACGTGGCGCTCCTGGCCGCCAGCACGATGTCAGCCGCCAGCGCAATATTGGCGCCCGCTCCCGCAGCCACCCCGTTCACCGCCGCCACGATGGGCTTCTCTAAATGCCGCATCCGCAGGATGGTAGCATTGTAGTGTTCGTCCACCATCTTCCGGAAATCTAAGCCGGCTACATCGGTGGCCTCGCTCAGGTCCTGACCCGCGCAAAAGCCTTTGCCGGCGCCCGTCAGCACCACACAACGGACCCGCTCATCGGCGGCGCAATCATCCAGGGCTGCCTGCAGAGCCAGGGCCATCTCTCGGTTGAAAGAATTGTATTTCTCTGGGCGATTGAGGCTGAGGATGCGCACGCCACC